>JAPLCY010000334.1 GCA_026391995.1 Candidatus Auribacterota bacterium | reverse complement strand
GCAGGCAGGGTTCGCCTTCATCCGAGGGATAGGGGCCGTTATTGAAGCTGTTCGTGTTGGGGCCCTCGTTCACAAAGCGGTACTGGCATCCATCTCCCTGAATATTGATATGGATACTTCCGCCCAAATCCGGATTGGGCTGGAGTATCTGGGTGTTGGCTGCTTGCCCGTACTCGGACCTCTCGGTGAAGTAGATGGTGGTGACGGGCGGGTACGATGGTGTGTAGGGCCCACCGGCATCGGTGAGCGCGTTGAGGTGGTTGATAACCTTTTGTGTCGGGTGGCCGTTATTATTGCCAAAACCGAACGAGATTACGCCGAACTCCGGCTGAATCTTATAGAGGTACGCATTCGATGTAGAGGTGTTGGCTCCGTGGTGGCTGACGTGGAGCACGTCAACGTGGCGATTGACCGAGACCAGCGCGGCGCCGAGGGGATCCTCCCACTCCGAGGGGAGGTCGCCGCAGGTGATATAGTCGAATCCCCCCCACCGTATGAGCAGGCCGATGCAGTGATTGTTGGGATCCGTGCCGGGGTCGATGCACGTGCCCCCGAGGATACACCCGTTGACGGTGACGACCGTCGCGGTCACTCCTCCGCCGAGATCGATGACCCGGTCCACGGTGGGGGTCTCTCGCCGATTGATGAAGACCTTTTTGTACGTGGGCCCCGGGTCGTCCCCCATGTCCCCGGGATCGAAGATTGTTGCCGGCAGGTACTGTCCCCCGTTGTAGGTCGCCACGGTGCTGAGACCCTCGTAGTGGTCGACGTCCCAGTGGGTGGCGACCATGTAATCCATGCCGCCGGAGGGGATGACGCGCTGCAGGGTATCGATCACCGCCTGCGCGCCGCATGAACCGCCCCGCCCGCCGTCGATGAGCATGGTCTTCCCGGAGGGGGAGACGACGAGGGTGGAGTCGCCCTGGCGAAGGAACCCGCAGCCGCTGGAGAGGCCCACATTGATGCAGTAGATATCAAGAGGGTCATCTCCTTCCCGATGCTCGGCGCCGGTACACAGGGCGGAATAGAGGAAACAGACACCGCACAACACGACCCTGCAGAACCATTTCATAGCTCGGTTCCTCACGCCTGCGATGCGTGCGTGCGCATGACTAATACCCAGATGCACCGAGTCTGAACTCTGCCATCGAGAGGTTGCTGATCCAGTTGTTCGCGTTCAGCACGTTGGCCCCGCAAGGAACCATAACGAAGTAGAACTTGTATGGCCCGGGAGTCTGTCTGGAATTTAGCCTTGTGGCGAATACTACACCTTTGAGCGAGCTGATGGCAACGTTTTTCCCGAGGGGAACCGGCTTCCTATAGAAACGGTTCCTCATGTAAGAGAAGTGATCCATAAATTTAATCTTCATGTGAGGATCGCGCCGCGCGAGATAAAAGTCAGCGCAATCGGGCAGAATATCCACGACCATTGTCCCGGCGCCACCCTCGAGGATAACCGTTTTTGTTGCCGGCACTATTTCATATTGCATGATGAACGGGTCGGCATAGGCGAAGCTGCTGGACGGTGTCTTGGCTACCTTCCATAGCGTGATAGAGAGCGTGGTTTCCCTGCTCGCGGGGTCTACCTCGTCCGTGGCAACGCTGAGCTGCCTCAGCGTGGCGGCATCGGCCGTATAGGTATCGTGATAATCCAGCGCCGGCGGGGCGACATACTCGAGGCCGTTCGGGCCTCTGCGATAGAGGTCATATTCATAATCGCTCATCGGGCCGATGAACGCCTCCGGGGCGACCGCCTCAACAAGCGCACGGTCGTCGCCCGCTGCCTCGGCATTCGCCCTGAAGGCAGGCCTGTTTTCGAGGAGCATGAAGAGAAGGGCGGAGAAGAATACGAGGCAGAGAAGAACCACGATAACGCTTTTACCGACTCTACCGTCCATTGCGCAATCCTCCCTTGGTAGACATCTTAGAAACCATAACATGATAACACAATCCCTCCCATTAATAGTATAGCATTTTTTCGCAATGTTTTCCAAATGTACCTGAGTATGTGGTCGGTTATGAGAGGGCACATTTGGGCTCTTGCCTCATTTTCATGAGGTAAATCCCCCGTCGTACGATCTGGCGCCCGCGGGGGGCGCCGTGCTATAATTGCCGCGTTGTGCGGAGGGGTCGGGATAATGCCTTTATTCGAATACCGGTGTGGCGCGTGCGCGAGAACCTTTGAATTGTTGCACCTGGCGGGGCGAAAGGTTTCCATATCCTGTCCGGCGTGCGGCTCCCGCCGCGCCGCGCGCCTTTTTTCGCGTTTCGGATTCAGATCCGGATCCGCCGCGCGGGCATCCGCGGGCGGCTCAGGGTGCGCGGGGTGCACCCCGTCGCCGGGGCGTTGCGGATCCTGCGGCGGGCATTGATCCGATGGAGGAGCGATTATGGAACGGTTATGGGCGCCGTGGCGCAAGGGATACGTCGAGGCCGGCGCGCCCCGGGGGTGTATCTTCTGTGAGAAATCCGACGCGGGGGATGACGCGAAACACCATATCATCGCGCGGGGGAAGAGTTGCTTCTCTCTCCTCAACCGTTTTCCGTACAACGGAGGGCACCTCATGGTGGCTCCCTTCCGTCATGTTGCCGCGCTCGACGCGCTCACCGACGAGGAGCTCCTCGAGCTGATGCGGATGATCCGTGACCAGGCGGCGCTCCTAAGAAGACGGCTCTCCCCCGACGGTTTTAATATAGGCATCAATATCGGCCGTGTCGCGGGCGCCGGCGTTGCGGACCACCTCCACGTGCACGTGGTGCCCCGATGGAGCGGCGACACAAACTTCATGCCCGCCACCGCTGACACGAAAGTGATCTCGCACGCGCTCGACGAGATGTACTCCCGCCTGACCGGCGCGGCAAAATGACTTTGCTTTTCGGCTTCCCGGATAGTATGATTATACCGTTCGGGAAGCGGAAAATGTTTTGACCCATTGCGTCAGCACGGAGGATTACATGGCAACACACACGGCGCAGGAGTTGTGCAGCGGCTGCCTCCTGCGGGAAAGCTGCGGCTACACCCCGTCGCCGGGCGTACGGCTGCTCAGGTGTCTTGATCGCCAGACTGATCAGGCGGATGGCGATGCGCGGGGAGCCGCCGAGATGCCCGGTGAACCGGGATCAAACTGACGTTCGCCTACGGCGGGGGGTGTATTTTCTTCCCGATGCTTTTCATGAATGCCGGGATCGGGGTCTTCTCCGTGACGGGGAAGACCCTGGTTGGTAGCCCCCCCACCCCTGAACGCCTTCCGTCCCGTTGCAGCCCGTCCCTGTTTTTTATACACTGATACGCCTATGATACAGGAGCGGTCAATCCTATCGAGGAGCGTGCTGGTGCTCAACAGGCTCTGGCAGCCGGTGCATATTTGCAACGTGCGCCGGGCGTTCGCCCTTCTCTACAAAAACGCCGCCCACGTGGTGGCGGCGCAAAACGGCTCATTTGAGACCTACCCGTTCAGTCAGTGGGTTGCGGCGGGGGTGAACGGGGGAGACACCCCCTCCGTGGGCACCGTGTCCATGCGGATCCGCATGCCCGAGATAATCCTGCTCATACATTATGACCGCCTCCCCCTGCGCGAGGTGAAGCTGACGAGGAGGAACGTGTATCTGAGGGACAAGAACACCTGCCAGTATTGCGGACGCACGCTGCGGGATGGCGAGCTCAATCTTGATCATGTCGTTCCCCGGCACCTTGGCGGTGGGACCACATGGACCAATATAGTATGCAGCTGCGTCACGTGCAATCTCAAGAAGGGCGAAAAGACGCCGGATCATGCCAGGATGGGCCTGCTCAAGAAACCGGTCAAGCCCCGCTGGTCGCCGTTCAACCGCATCGCCTTCAGGGGTGAGGCGTATGCGAGCTGGGAGCACTTCCTCAGCCCCGCGGGATGGAAGGTGCAGATCAGCAACGTGTTAAGCTGATCGCCCCCCTCGCGACGATTCAGATCCAGACAATCGTGTTCAAATGATGAATGGACTGCAGAAAAAATATTCCAGGCTCAAGGGCATACTCGCCTCCTACGGCAGTCTGCTGGTGGCCTACTCCGGCGGCGTGGACAGCACCCTGCTCCTGAGAGTAGCCGCGGATGTTCTCGGTGACGGTGTATTCGCCGTCACCGCGGATTCGCCGACCTACCCGGGGGTTGAACGCGCCGAGGCGGTCAGGCTCGCCCGGTGTCTGGGTGTGCGGCACCGGGTGGTGCGATCCGACGAGCTCGCCGACCGGAGGTTTGCGGGGAACCCGCCGGATCGATGCTACTGGTGCAAGCGCGCACTGATCCGGCAACTGAGAAAGGTGGGGCGAGAGGCCGGCATTTCCACGATAGCGTGTGCCGGGCATGTCGATGACCTTGCGGATTACCGGCCGGGGATGAGGGCCGCGTGGGAGGCGGGCGCCGTCAGTCCGCTCAGTGAAGCCGGGTTTACCAAGTCCGATATCAGGGCCCTTTCCAGAAGGCTCGGTCTCCCCGGCTGGCGGCGGGAGGCGATGGCCTGTCTCGCGTCGCGCATCCCGTACGGTGAAGAGATTGACGCGGCGAAGCTCCGCCGGATCGAGCGGGCCGAGGCGATCCTGCGGCGGCGGGGATTCAGGGAGGTGCGTGTCCGCTCTCATGACGGGATCGCACGCATCGAGGTTACCCCTTCACAGATCGGGCGATTCTTCGCCGGCCGCGAGCGCGCGGCCATCCTCCGGGGCTTCCGGAAGCTCGGCTTCCTTTATACGTGTGTTGATCTGGAAGGCTACCGGACAGGCAGCCTTAACCTTGCCCTGGGCCGATTGAGAAAGCAGGGGTGACGGAGGCGGATTGTGTGCCGCACGCACCGCTTCCGCGGAAGATATTGGAAGGCGCATGATAAAAACCAGGGAACGACACGGGCCCGCGGTGCACTACGCGGGCGTGGATATCGGCTCGGTGAGCGTCAAGGTTGCGCTCCTGGACGCCGCCGGCGCGGTCGTGGCGGACCGCTACGACCGGCACATGGGGCACCCGCTCCGCGTCGCCGCGGAACTCCTCGCCGGGCTCCTGAACGGGGGCGACCGGCCCCCGATCGCCGCGGTTGCGGTGACCGGTTCCGGCGGTAAACTCTTCGCCTCGATCACCAACGCCTTTTTTGTCAACGAGATCATCGCGCAAGCCCGCGCCAGCGCACGCCTCTGCCCGGGCGCGCGGACGATCATCGAGATGGGGGGGGAGGTTTCCACGCTCATCGTGATGCGCCGTGTGGGGGTGGGCGGCGGGGGGATCATCGAGGATTTCTCGATGAATACCATATGTGCCTCGGGGACCGGCTCCTTCCTGGACCAGCAGGCGAGCAGGATGGGACTCTCCATCGAGGAGGAGTTCGGCCGGTACGCCTTGAGGTCGGCCAAGCCGCCGCGCATCGCCGGGCGCTGTTCGGTGTTCGCCAAGTCGGACATGATCCACCTCCAGCAGATCGGCACGCCCGATTATGACATTGTTGCGGGCCTCTGCTACGCCGTCGCGAGGAGCTTCAAGAGCGGGGTGGGCAAGGGGCGCCCGTTCATCCCCCCCGTCGTTTTCCAGGGCGGCGTCGCCGCGAATATCGGCGTGGTCAGGGCCTTCGAAGAGGTGCTGGGGCTCCGCCAGGGCGAGCTGATCATCCCCCTCCATCATGCCACGATGGGGGCGATCGGCGCCGCCCTCTACGCCATAGACCGGGGAATTGATAACGCCGGCGCCTTCCGGGGTGCGGCGGCCATCGCCGAGTATTTCAGGACGCAGCGCCCCGAGCCACAGGGGATGCAATGCCTAAGCCTCGACCGGGAGCTCGGCAAGGATCATTGTGCCGTGAGGCCGATCTCCATGGATCGCGCGGGTCTGGTCGACGCGTATATCGGCATTGATATCGGGTCGCTCAGCACCAACGTGGTGGTGATCGATGCGGATGGCGCGGTCCTCGCTCGGCGCTACCTGCGCACGGCGGGGCGGCCGCTTGAGGCGGTGCGGAGGGGATTGAAAGAAGTGGGAGAGGAGCTCGGCGGCAGGATAACGGTCCGCGGCGTAGGGACCACGGGATCGGGGCGGTATCTGACCGCTGATTATGTCGGGGCGGACGTTGTCCGTAACGAGATCACCGCCCA
>JAPLCY010000040.1 GCA_026391995.1 Candidatus Auribacterota bacterium | reverse complement strand
GGATTAAGCAGTAAGGATTAAGTAACAACCACCAGGTATGATAAAAAAAATTGCCTATTGCGATCTCTTTGCCGGGGTGAGCGGGGATATGATCCTCGGTGCGCTCGTGGATGCCGGGCTTGAGCTGAAGGCGCTCTCCCGTGTGCTCCGGCGCCTCCCCCTGAAAGGGTACCGCCTCACCGCGCGGCGCGTGACGCGCTCCGGGATTGCGGGGACCAGGGTTAATGTTGTCCTCTCCCGCGGCGCCGGGAAGGGCGTCCGGGGCGTGAGCGACATCCTTTCGATCATACGGCGCGCTGGCCTGCCCGGCGGGGTTGCGGAAAAATCAGCGCGCATCTTCGAGCTCCTCGGCCGTGCCGAGACGAGGGTCCATGGATCCCTCCTCGCGCGTTCCCATCTCCACGAGCTTGGCGGGGCCGACGCGGTCGTGGATGTCGTCGGATCGGTCGCCGGCCTGCATCTCCTCGGGATCGAGGAGGTGTACGCGTCGGCAGTCCCTTGGAACCGCGGTACCGTGAGATGCGCGCATGGGACCCTTCCCGTCCCGGCGCCGGCGGTCGCGGAACTGGTGAAGGGGATGCCCGTTTATTCTCATCCGGTTGCTGCCGAGATGGTGACACCGACCGGCATCGCCATCATCAGGGGTTGCGCGCGGGAAGTGGGCGGCGTGCCGCCGCACACCGTCCGGGGCGTCGGTTACGGCGCGGGGGAGATCGAGTTCAGGGAGTTCCCCAACATGCTTCGCCTGGTGATCGGGGAGGTCGAGGGAGGGGCCGGGACGGAATCGGTGGCGGTCCTTGAGTGCGCGATAGACGACATGTCCCCGACCCTGTACAATTATCTGAGCGAGCGCCTCTTCGCGGCCGGCGCGCTCGACGTGGTGGTGGTGCCGGTGCTCATGAAGAAAAACCGTCCGGGGCAGCTTCTCTCCGTCCTCTGCCGGCCCCGCGGCGTCCGGGCGCTGGCGGAGATCATACTGTCGGAAAGCACCACGACCGGGGTCCGCGTGCGGGAGGAGCGGCGATTCGTCCTGCCGCGGGAGATGGCGAGGGTGCGCACGCCGTACGGCGTCGTCAGGGTCAAGCGGATCCGGCGGCCCGACGGTTCCCTGTCCGTCGCCCCGGAATATGATGACTGCGCCCGTGTCGCCCGGGCAAAACGAATCCCGCTGCAGAGGGTGATAGCCGCGGCCCGGCGCGCGTGAGCACAAGGAGGCATTCCCATGCTCGACATGAAGGTATTGCTTGAATCGGTGGTGCAGGAGGGGGCGTCGGACCTCCATATCTGCGTCGGCTGTCCCCCGACGGTGCGCCTCGACGGGCGCCTGATCCCCCTCGACGCCCCACCGCTTGTCCCCGCCGACACCGAACGCCTCATCAAGAGCGTCGCCTCCGAGCAGAACCAGGAACGGGTGCGGGCGAGGGGCGGCGTGGATTTCGGTTTCAGCTTTGGCGACAAGGCGCGCTTCAGGGTGAGCATCTACAAGCAGAAGGGCTCGTTTGCCATGGCCCTCCGGCTCATCCCCAGCCGCATGATGTCGCTCGATGAGATCGGGTTGCCGGCGATGGTGAGGCAGCTCCTCGACAGGCCGCGCGGGCTCATCCTCATCACCGGGCCGACCGGTTCGGGCAAGACCACGACGCTCGCTTCCATGCTGAACGTGATTAACCACGAGCGGGAGTGTCACATCTGCACCATCGAGGACCCGATCGAGTATTACCACGACCACGCGAAGTCGGTGGTCACCCAGCGCGAGATCGGTGTGGACGTGGCCGATTTCAGCGACGCGATCGTGCACGGCCTGCGCCAGGACCCGGACGTGTTCCTGGTGGGCGAGATGCGCGATCTGGCCACCATGGAGGCGGCGATCAGGGCGGCCGAGACCGGCCACCTCGTCTTCTCGACCCTCCACACCACGGGCGCCGGACGGACGGTGGACCGGATCATCGACGCCTTCCCGGTCGGCCAGCAGGCGCAGGTCCGTTCGCAGCTCTCCCAGAGCATCGTGGCGGTGATCTCCCAGCTGCTGCTGGTCCGGGCGGGCGGGAAGGGTCGCGTGGCGGTTTTTGAGATCATGGTAGCGACCCCCTCGATCCAGAACCTGATCCGCGAGAACAAGACGTTCCGGATCAACTCGGATATCCAGACCGGCTCCCGCTTCGGAATGAAAACGCTCGACATGGCCCTGATGGAGCTGTACCGCAAGGGGGCGATCAGCTACGATTCGATGATGGCCGCGGCCCAGGACCCGGAACAGATACTCATACAGATTGGCAAGAAGTAAAATTGTGATTGACGCACAAGGGGGCGTGTGGTAAAGTGGCGCATAGAATCAATGACGTATTTCAGGGGCCGCGTAACCCTCCCAATTCAAATCCTGTGAGCGCAATCCGTCTGCAGCCGCTCGGTGCGGGCTTCATGGGTTAATATAGCGTTGCGATTGTGCACAGGGGCTCAGGCCCCCCAACACCCCGGACTATTCCATACAATGTCCCTATTTGAACCGTAAGGTGCCAGGTGCGACGGCCCACACTATTCCTCATCGACGGCATGTCCTGCGCCTACCGGGCATTCTACGCGATCCGCGACCTGCGCGCCTCCTCGGGTGAGCCGACGAACGCGGTCTATGGATTCACCACGATGCTCCTGAAAATCATGCGCGAGCAGTCGCCCGACGCCATCGCAGTCGTGTTCGACAGCCCGGCGCCGACCTTCCGGCATGAGCGGTTCGCCGGCTACAAGGCCCACCGGAAGCCGATGCCTGAGGATCTTGTGGCACAGCTCCCGGTAATACGGGAGGTGGTGGAGGCGTACAGGATCGCCATCCTCCAGAGGGACGGGCTCGAGGCGGATGATCTCATGGCCAGCCTCGCGGTGCGCGCCGCCCGTTCCGGGTACGACGTTGTCATGGTGACGAGCGACAAGGACATGCTCCAGATCGTCGACGACCAAATCGCCGTGATGAAGCCGGACGGCGGGGAGCGGTGCGGCCCCGCGGCGGTGAAACGCCGCTACGGCCTTCAACCCGGACAGGTCGTGGATATGCTGGCGCTGGCCGGGGATGCGAGCGACAATGTGCCGGGAGTCCCCGGCATCGGAGAAAAGACGGCCGTGGAGCTCATACGGACATTCGGCGACCTCGAGAGCCTGCTCGGAAAGATCGACGCGGTCAAGGGGGAGCGCCGGCGACAGCTGCTCACGCAGTACGCGGATCAGGCGAGGCTCTCCCGCGAGCTGGTGACGCTCAAAGCCGACGCCCCTCTTGATATCGGCCCCGACGGGTGCCGTGTGCAATCTCCGGACGCCGGGAGGGTCGCCGGCATCTTCAAGCGCCTCGAGTTCAAGAAGCTTCACGCCGAGGCGGTGCAGGGCGAGGCGGCGTCCCGGAGGGAGTACCGTTGCGTGAACGACCCCGCGGCGTTCGAGGAGTTCCTCGCCGGGCTCGGGGGGCAGCGGTCAATTGCGGTCGACCTCGAGACCACGGACAGGGATCCGATGCGCGCCGAAATCGTCGGCTTTTCCTGCTCCTGGCGGCCTCACGAGGCCTGGTACGTTCCGTTCAACGGCGGGCTCGACCCGGCCGGGACGCTCGCCCGTCTTGCGCCGGTGCTCCAGGATGCGGCGATCCAGAAGACCGGGCAGAACATAAAATACGACATGATCGTGCTGAAAAACCACGGTGTCGAGCTCCGTGGAGTGGCATTCGATACCATGGTCGCCGCGCACCTGCTGAACCCTTCAAGGAACAGCTACGGCCTGGATGACCTGGCGCTCGAATATTTGAATGAGCGGATGACCCCGATCAGCGAACTCATCGGTTCCGGGGCAAAGGCGGTGAGCATGAGGGAGGTGGCGATTCCCGCGGTTGCCGACTACGCCTGTGCCGACGCGGATGTGACCATGAGGCTGAGAACCCTCCTGGAGCCCCGTATAGAGGCGGAGGGGATGGGCCGGATCTTCAGGGATCTCGAGATACCGTTCGTGCAGGTGCTCGCCGGTATGGAAATGGCGGGGGTGCGGATTGATACCGGACCGCTCGAAATTCTTTCACGGGAGCTCGGGGCGGGGCTCGAGCGGCTGGAGAGGGAGATCTACGACCTGGCGGGGGAACGGTTCAATATCAATTCGCCCTCGCAGCTTGGCAAGGTGCTCTTTGAAAAGTTGAAGCTGCCCCTCTCCCGGAAGATCAAGACCGGTTATTCCACCGACTACGACGCCCTGACCAGGCTCTCCCGCGCGCACGCACTTCCCGCCGAGATTCTCAAATACCGGCAGCTCGGGAAGCTCAAGTCGACGTACGTGGACGCCCTGCCGCGGATGGTGAATCCGCGCACCGGACGGGTGCATACCTCGTTCAATCAGACAGGGACCGCGACGGGGAGGCTTTCCTCGAGCGATCCCAACCTGCAGAATATACCGATCCGAACCGACCTGGGCAGGCGCATCCGTGAGGCGTTTGTCCCGCGCGATGAGCGGCACCTCTTCCTCGCGGCAGACTACTCGCAGATCGATCTCAGGATTATGGCGCACCTGTCGCAGGACCCCGCGTTGGGGGATGCGTTCGCCCGCGATGAGGACATCCACACGGCGACTGCCATGGCGATTTTTGGCGTCGGGTCCCCGGGGGTGACGCCGGAGATGCGGCGCCAGGCAAAGACCATCAACTTTGGCATCATCTACGGCATGAGCGCCTATGGGCTCTCCAGAGAGCTCGAAATCGAGCCGGGGGCCGCGCAGAAGTTCATCGACCTCTACTTCGCCCACTATGCGGGGGTGCGCGCATGGATCGAGCGGAGCCTGGCAGAGGCGACGGAGCGTGGGTATGTGACCACGATACTCAACCGGCGCCGCTACGTCCCCGAATTGAAACACCGCAGCCAGACGACGCGTGAGCTGGGCGGAAGGATCGCGATCAACACGCCGATCCAGGGCTCCGCCGCCGACCTGATCACGATCGCCATGCGCGAGATTGCCACAGAGATCGGCCGCGCCGGCTGGCCGGCCATGATGCTGCTCCAGATACATGACGAGCTCCTCTTCGAGGTCGCGCGCGAGAAAGCCGATGAGTTCGGCGTCGTGGTGCGGGGTGTTATGGAAAACGCATGGCGGTTCACCGTCCCCCTCAAGGTGAATGTGAAGACCGGGGAGAATTGGGGACAGCTCTAATTGCGTGTGGCCCCGACTGCGCCAAGGCTCTGTCGGGCAGGCGAAAGGGCGAGTGTGCTGAAGATTGGACTAACGGGCGGCATAGCGACCGGCAAGGCGGCGGTGGCCGACTGTTGCGCGCGGCTTGGGGCGCTGGTGATCGACGCCGATGATCTTGCGCACGAGGCCCTTGCCCCCGGCGGCGAGGCATGGCGCAAGGCGGTTGATGCGTTTGGCAGGGGCATCCTGACGCCGGAGGGGGCCATTGACAGGCGCGCCCTGGCGAGGCTTGTGTTTGCCGACACAGGGAAGCGCGAGCAATTGAATATGATCGTTCACCCGCCGGTGATTGCCGGGATCACCCGGCGGTTGAGTTTTGCCGAGGCCGAGGGAAAGCATCCGGCTGCGGTGGTGAATGTGCCGCTCCTCTTCGAGGCCGGCATGGCGGAGATGTTCGATGCGGTGGTGGTGGTGACCTGCCCCCGGGAGGAGCAGGTCCGGCGATGTGCGGCGCGGGACGGGCTTTCTGTCGAAGAGGTGGAGGCCAGGATAGGGGCGCAGATGCCCCTCGATGAAAAGGAGCGGCGTGCGGATTATGTGATCGACAATGGAGGGACTCGTGAAGAGACAGAGACACAGGTGGAGGGGCTATGGAAGACACTAACAGGAGGTTCCAGGTGAGAAGAAAAATCAGCGACAACGGCGTCAAGAACGACGTCAGTGAGACCAGGCCGGAGGCGGTTGAAACGGCGCCTCAGAACAGCGTGGTCGAACAGCCTGCCGCCGTGCGCCCCGCGGGTACGGGGGAGCAGATCGATATCAGCAAGCTCCAGCAGATGACCATGGCGCAGCTCAACAAGATGGGAAAGGAACTCAAGATCGAAGGGATCGCGACGCTGAAGAAGCACCAGCTCATCCGGGAGATTCTCAAGGCGCGCGCCCAGGAGGACGGCCTCATGTTCGGCGAGGGATGTCTGGAGATATTACCGGACGGATTCGGATTCCTTCGTTCGCCGAGCTACAATTACCTGCCGTGTCCCGAGGATATCTACGTTTCTCCCTCCCAGATCAGGAAGTTTGATCTAAAAAAGGGGGATACCGTATCCGGCCACATCCGGCCGCCGAAGGACAAGGAGCGTTACTTCGCCCTCATCCGCGTCGCGGCGATCAACTACGAGGACCCGGAGAAGACCAAGGACAAGATCCTCTTCGACAACCTCACCCCGCTCTACCCGCGGGAGCGCTTCATCATGGAGACAGAGCCGAAGAACATCAGCATGCGGGTCTTCGACCTGCTCACCCCGCTCGGGAAGGGGCAGCGCGGCCTCATCGTCTCTCCGCCGCGGGCGGGCAAGACGATGCTGCTGCAGGCGGTCGCCAACAGCATCGTGAAGAACAATCCCGAATGCTACCTCATTGTGCTGCTCATCGACGAGCGCCCCGAGGAGGTCACCGACATGGAGCGCACCGTCAAGGGGGAGGTGGTCAGCTCCACCTTCGACGAGCCCGCCGACCGGCACGTGCAGGTGGCCGAGATGGTGATCAACAAGGCGAAGCGCCTGGTCGAGCACCGGCGGGACGTGGTGATACTGCTCGACAGCATCACGCGGCTCGCGCGGGCGTATAACGTCATCCAGCCCCACAGCGGCAAGATCCTCTCGGGTGGCGTGGACTCAAACGCCCTGCAGAAGCCGAAGCGCTTTTTCGGCGCGGCGCGCAACATAGAGGAGGGCGGCAGCCTCACGATCATCGCCACCGCCATCATCGACACGGGGAGCCGTATGGACGACGTGATCTTCGAGGAGTTCAAGGGGACGGGCAACATGGAGCTCCACCTCGACCGGCGCCTGGTGGACAAGCGCGTCTTCCCCGCGATCGACATCGAGAAATCGGGCACGCGCAAGGAGGAGCTGCTGCTCCACCCGGACGAGCTGGCGAAGATCTGGATGCTCCGCAAGGTGCTGAGCGGGCTGAACCCCGTTGAGTCCATGGAGCTGATCATCGAAAAACTCAAAAAGACCAAGAGCAACGCCGAGTTTCTTATATCGCTAAACCAGTAATCGGCTGCGCATCTACAAAAGGAGAAGAGGGATGAAAAAGGATATTCATCCGGAGTACGTGGAGTCTACGGTCAGCTGCGCCTGCGGCGAGGTGATTCAGACGCGTTCCACGAAGAAAGAGATCAAGATAGGGGTCTGCTCGAAATGCCACCCGTTTTTCACCGGCCAGCAGAAGTTCCTCGACACCGCAGGGCGCGTGGAAAAGTTCATCTAGAAATACGCCGCGGCAAAGCCGAAGAAGAAAAAGGTGCGCACGAAACCGGTCGAGAGCAAGCGTGAGGGGGAGGATTAGTGGGGGGTGTGCTAACTCCACGAGACTGGGGCATTACATGAAACAGGTGACGGTATGCTGAAGGAGCGCATGGAGGCGCTTGCCGCGCGCTTTAAGGAGATCGAGTCCCGGCTGAGCGATCCGGCGGTCATCGCCAGGCAGGCCACGTACCGCGACCTTGCTCGGGAGCACTCCGGTTTGAGGGAGATTCTCGCCCGCTATGGCGAGTATTGCGCAATCGAGCGCGAGATCGCCGAAAACCGGGCGCTGGCTCTCGAGGGACGCAGGAAGTCACTCGAGGAGCAGCTCATGCGAGACCTCATCCCCCGCGACAAGGACGATGATCGCAACACCATCATCGAGATTCGCGCCGGCACGGGCGGGGATGAGGCAGCGCTCTTTGTCGCCGACCTGTTCCGTATGTACTCCCGCTACGCGGAGAGGCAGGGCTGGCGGGTTGAGACGATGGACAGTCATCCCACTGGCATCGGCGGCTTCAAGGAGATCATCTTCTCGATCGAGGGGAAGGATGTGTACCGGAGCATGAAGTACGAGAGCGGCGTTCACCGCGTGCAGCGCGTCCCCGCCACCGAGGGGAGCGGGAGGATACACACTTCCGCGGCGACGGTCGCGGTGCTCCCCGAGGCCGAGGAGGTGGAGGTAACGATCGACCCGAGCGAGATACGCGTGGATGTCTATCGGTCATCTGGTCCCGGGGGGCAGAGCGTGAACACCACTGACTCGGCGGTCCGGATCACCCATTTGCCGACGGGGGTGATGGTCACCTGTCAGGACGAGAAGTCGCAGCACAAGAACAAGGCGAAGGCCCTCCGGGTGCTTCGCGCGCGCCTCAGGGAGAAGCTTGAGGAAGAGCAGGCCGAAAAGCTCTCTCACCTGCGCCGCTCCCAGATTTCCACCGGTGACCGGAGCGCCAAGATACGGACCTACAATTTTCCGCAGAACCGCGTCACCGACCACCGGATCGGCCTGACTATCCACAACCTCGGGGCGATCATCGGGGGGGATATCCGGGAGCTTGTGACAGCCCTCCTGTCCAAGGATCAGGAGGAAAGGCTGAAGAAGGCGTGAGCGTCCGGGGGGGCCGCGTGGAAAGGCAAGCTGGGCCGAAGACGAACAGGATCATCGACGTCATCAACTGGGGGCGCGGCGTCTTCATCGACGCCGAGATCCCCCATGCCCGCTACACCGTCGAAATCCTCCTGGAGCACATCCTCGGTAAGAAACGGGCGGAGCTTTACCTCGACTACGATCATCTGATCCCCGATGGCCGGATGCGCGAGCTCATGCGCTACATCGAAAAGCGCCTTGCCCACTGGCCCCTCTGGCAGCTTATAGGCACCGTGGAGTTCTACGGCCTCTCTTTCCGTGTGAACGACAGGGTATTGATCCCCCGGCCGGAGACCGAGCTCCTGGTGGAGCTTGCGTTGAAGGAGCTGGCCCGCCTGAGCCATCCAGGCATTACCTACGCCGCCGACATCGGCACGGGGAGCGGGAATATCGCGGTCACGCTTGCCCGGCAGCGCGGCGATCTTTTTATATACGCGATCGACCTTTCCCCCGACGTCCTGGTGGTGGCGGAAGAGAATGCGCGCGCCCATGGGGTCGAGGGGAGTATCTCGTTCATGCGGGGCGATCTCTTCGAGCCTTTTGCCGCGCGCGGGGAGGCGGGCCTGGAGTGCATCGTGTCGAATCCCCCCTATGTTTCGAGCAGCGACTGGGCGGATCTGCCGCCCGAGGTGTGCGAGCGCGAGCCGTCGCTTGCCCTCCGCGGCGGTGAAGACGGCCTTGACTGCATAAGGCGCATCATTGAGGACGCGCCGCGTTACCTGAAGGCGGGGGGCGTTTTGCTCCTTGAAATCGGGCGGGGTCAGGCCGTGGCGGTGAATGAGTTGGTGCACGCATCGGGAGATTATGGCCGGGTCGAGACACACAGGGATTTCGCGGGGATCGAGCGCGCGGTATTGGCCGAACGGATTTGATTAAACGATATTGATATTTACCGCGGAGAGAAGTCGTAGCGCACACTGTAGCGCACATTTGTAGCGCACACTTTAGTGTGCGGCATTGATGTGCGGCATTGACGTGCGGCATTGATGTGCGATGTACGACGTACGATCTGCTCGGACTA
>JAPLCY010000257.1 GCA_026391995.1 Candidatus Auribacterota bacterium | reverse complement strand
CATCAGTGTCCCTGCCTGCCGCCTGCCTGCCGGCAGGCAGGGCAGGTAGGCCCGAGGGAAAGGGTGCCCTACAGGTGCGGATAACTAATTAACGTGTTGTAGCGGAGGCTATTACATACGCCCTACGGCCTCGGTTCACGTGGATTCTCGGCCGTAGTGCTCCTGATATCGTCATAAAACCGGGAATAGCTCACGGCCATGTACGGCCCGAGCCAGAGGAAGCCGATCCCGAGCGTCAGCGCACACAGCAGCGCCCATCCGAAGAACCGCCAGGTGAGACAGAAGAGCTTCCATTTATTCTCTCGCATCATCTCCTTGCTACGTCTGAGCGCCTCGAGGCCGCCGAGGCCGGGATTGTCGACAAGGATATAAAACGCCTGCGAATACGCCAGCGCAGCGATCACCCCCGGGACAATCAGGAGCAGACTCCAGAGAAGTATGAACAATATCATGAGGAGGTACGCCGCAAGCGAACTGACAAACGCGCTGAAGCCGCTGAAGAGCTGAACATACTCAGCCTCCTCCTTACGCGCGATAGAGAGATAATAGGCGCAATACCCCATGACAAGCGGCCCGGTAAGGACAAGCACCGCGACCGGACCGACGCGCGGGATGATGGACAGGATTATCTGGATGATCATGTAGATGACGGTGCCGCGGATGGCGATACCCCAGCGCCCCGCCAACGCCTCCCGCGCCTGACACATCAGGTCGCGATTCTCGGTATGCATGGCGCCTCCTTTGGTGTGAATCGTGTGATATGACCTACACGGCTGTATGGCGTGCAGCGTGCGGCGCATACTAAAGTGTGCGCTAAATAGTGTGTGCTAAATAGTGTGAGTTGCAGAGTGCGCGTTACGAATTACGCGCTGCAAAATGTGCGCCCTTAAGTGCGCGCCATCGTTGGACGGCTTCATGGCATACGCCGCGCCAGGCGCCCGACAGTAAAAATCCCCCCTATCGCACCGTCTCCTCGTCCCAGCAGCCGGCGATGGCAACCTGCCGCCCCGCCCGTTCTCACCGCGACCGGCGCTCCATCGGCCTTCCATACTGATCGCTGCCGACACCAAGGCCGTACGCGTCCGGCTTCACCTTGAGCGTCCCGTCCGGCACAGCCGAGCGGCTCTCTGCGCCATCGTTTTTGGGGGCCCAGAAGAACGGCCTGCCGGTGGCGTCGGACTCGATTCCCGGACCATACGCATTGTGCCGCGCAGGGGGAAGCAAACCGTCGTTGCTGAGGCCGAATGAATAGGTGTTATCATCCTGGGCGGATGCAAAGGCGGGGATGAGCAGCAGGCAGGCGAGACACCATTTCATGTTCCCTCCTTAACCCCGCATGCAATGCCGCGGGGAGAGGCTGTACTGTGCTCGCATTGAGTGTATTATAACACTGTCGCGACGGTAAGTCCAAAATCAACTGGTAACAGGAGGTTATCACTCATCAATTAATCCAGGCACTGTAGCGATGGCCTTGCCATTTCATCTCTCATTGTAAACGCCTAACGTTGAGCTCACCCGCCTGAGAAGCTACAGCGCCGACCTGCTAAACAACTGCTAATGCTTGCCACACCCGGGGCTGCTGCTCATGCAATCCGCGTTTCTCAGGTCAGGTGTAGCGATTGGTTAGAATATCCTGTTATTTTTCTAAATATAGGATTTCCATATAGGGTGTAAAGCCCATTTTTCTCCAAAATTTGTTCGCAACTTCATTTGATGTGGCAACCCTTACTTCTACCCTTTTTGTGCCCTTCTTGGAAAACCAGTTATATGCTTCTTGTAACAAGCTTTCTCCGATGTTTTTTTTGCGATAATCTCGTGTGACTACCAGATCAAAAATTGTCCCATAGTTCTCAACCTCAAAAAAGGGGGGATATTTGGCTATACTTGCTAAACAGTAACCAACAATAGCTT
>JAPLCY010000250.1 GCA_026391995.1 Candidatus Auribacterota bacterium | reverse complement strand
CTTCTTGCGGGCGGCGAGGCCGATGGATCCGCCAATGAGACCGAGGCCGACGATGCAGAGCTTATTCATAAGTGCTAAGGATTAAGTAGTAAGGATTAAGCACTCACGTAGCTACTTGGTGCTTGGTACTTAATCCTTAGTACTTGCTTATCTCTCCGTGATTGTCTCTTCAACCTTCATCCCGAAATGCCTTCCGGCCTTCTCCAGATATGCGATGACCTCGCTCCCCTCGCGAAGCTCGACGACCGAAACCGGCGTGCCGCCGGGGGCCATAAGGCGGATCGTCTCGGCGTTCTGCAAAATCAACGATACCGGCTTGCCACCCGCCTCCGCCTCAATAAGCAGCATCGGCCGCTTCTCTATCTTGGCCCGCCCCACGATCGTGGGTTGTGTGACGCCGTCGTGGCGGACGATGAGGGCATCCTCGCCGGTTTTCAGTTCCGAGAGATATCTGGTCTTCCCGCCCGGGAGGAGGGTATAGGCGTGAACGCCGCCGGCGTTGACCCTGAACGGTCGCGGGGCGACATAGGGATTCTCGATACTCTCGGCGTGCACGAGGAACATCGCCGCGCTCGAGTTGCCGACGAGCATCCCCTCGCCCATCCCCATACTCGTGCAGGTGTCTATGCACACGCGGTCGCCCATCCCCAGCTCGCGGACTCGCGTCACCCGGGCCGGGCATAGAGCGACCGGCTCGGATTGCTCCTTCACAAACGCCGCTGTCTTTTTGATCTGGTTCAGGTCATCCGTGACCAGCACGATCCCCTCGACGCCCTTTTCGAGGATCCCCATCGCGGTCCGGGCCTCGTCGAGGCTCCGCACCTCGGCGAATATGCGGGAGGTCTGCGCGATGAGATTTTCAAGCGGGATGATCTTCCAGTCATTGGTTCGGATTACCACCGTGGTGTCCCTGCTGAGCCTGAGCGCCCGCTCCTCGTCGGCCTTGCCCCGCATCTCGATCTCGACAACGTCTTTGCCGATCTTCAGATCGCCATCGGGGGCAACCGTCCGGATACGCCCGAGCTTCTTAACCTCGGCGGTCCTGCCATGCTCCACGACGACGGCGTCGGCCCCGCTCTCAAGCGCTGCGGTGACAACATCCTTGTTCCACGGTATCGCCTTGACCCATATCTTTTTCATGAGACACCTTTTTTAGTCGCGGATGCACGCAGATAATCGCGGATTGAAAGAATTGCAGATCATACATAATAAATGCGCAGGCCTCACGGGCAGCACAGCTCAATCTTCCTCTCGCTCTAAGCTCCGGACTATTGCAGCATCCGTGTCTACCCGCGCAAATCCCTGCCTGCCGGCAGGCAGGCGCGGCAAAAGTTACCCTTTCTTCAAAAATTCCAGTGACTTCCCCACATCCCATCCCTCGTGCGTCATCTTGCAGATGGTCTGGACGATCCTGATCGGGTTTTTATGTTGGAACGCGTTCCTTCCTATGGAAACGCCCGCCGCGCCGGCCTTGAGCGCCCCCTGCACCATTGTGAGGATGTCCCTGTCCGTCTCCATCTTCTCGCCGCCCGCAATCACCACCGGCACTGGGCATCCCTCGACGACACTGCGGAACGTGTCCGGCGTCCCGGTGTAGTTCACCTTGACGATGTCGGCCCCCAGCTCGGCGCCGACGCGGGCCGCGTGCGCCACGTATTTCACTCCGAACTGGTTCTTGATCTTCTCGCCCCGCGTGTACATCATCGCGAGCATCGGCATCCCCCACTCGCGGCACACCTTCGCTACTGCCCCTGCATCCCGCAGCATGGCGCTGTCTCCCGGATCACCGAGATTGATGTGGACACTGACAGCGTCGGCCCCGAGAAGCACCGCCTCCTCGACCGTGCACACCAGCACCTTCGTATTGGGGGTTGGGCTCAGCGAGGTGGACGCCGACAAGTGGATGATCAACCCGATGTCCTTCCCCCCGCCCCGGTGCCCCGCCTCGACGATCCCCTTGTGCAGGATAATGGCGTTCGCGCCGCCCTCGACGACCTCACCGACCGTCGCCTTGATGTCGCAAAGGCCGGGGATCGGTCCCATTGTCATCCCGTGGTCCATGGGGACGATGACCGTCTTCCTGCTCTGCCTGTTGATAATGCGCTCGAGTCGTATCGCCTTGCCGATCATGGTAACCTCCCAAAAGCAGTAGTAAGTTGTAAGTACTAAGGACTAAGCAGTAACGCAGCTATTTAGTACCTAATCCTTACTGCTATCTATAGTGCTCGCCCCACCGCCTCCGCCACGGGCCTCAGTGCTGCAACCATCTTCGAGAACTCTTCAGGCGTGAGCGACTGCGCCCCGTCCGAGAGTGCGTCCTCGGGATTGGGATGGACCTCCACGATGATCCCGTCGGCTCCCGCGGCGATCGCGGCGCACGCCATCGGCTCGATGAGCTCCTTCACCCCCGTGGCGTGGCTCGGGTCCACGAAAACCGGGAGGTGGCTCAATCGCTTCACGAGAGGCACCATGCTGAGGTCGAGGGTGTTGCGCGTCGCGTCTTCAAATGTCCGGATGCCGCGCTCGCAGAGGATGACGTTGAAGTTGCCGTTCGCGAGGATATACTCGGCCGACATGAGCAGCTCCTTCACGGTGGACATCAGCCCCCGCTTGAGCAGGATCGGCTTCTTCGTCTGGCCGAGCTCACGCAGGAGGGTGAAGTTCTGCATATTACGGGCCCCGACCTGTATGACATCGGCGTAGCGCTCAACGAGGGGGATATCGCGCGGATCCATGCATTCCGTGACCACCGGCATCCCCGTCGCCTCGCTGACCTCCTTGAGGTACTTGAGCCCCTCCTCCCCGAGCCCCTGGAAGCTGTAGGGAGAGGTCCTCGGCTTGAAGGCGCCTCCCCTGATAAGCCGGGCGCCCGCCACCTTCACCGCATTGGCGGTGTCAAAAAGCATAGTCCGGTTCTCCACCGCGCAAGGGCCCGCCGCTATCTGTATCGTCTTTCCCCCGATAGCCAGGCCGCCCACCCGTATTACGCTCGTCTCGGGTTTGAACTCCCGGCTCACGAGCTTGTACGGTTTCAGGACCGGCATCACCTTCTCGACGCCGGGGAACGCCTCGAAGGGAGTGATGCGGAGGATGTCCTCCTCTCCGATAACGCCGATGATCGTCCGCTCAACGCCCTGCGAGACCATTGTCTTCAGGCCGAGCTCGTGAACCTTGTTCACAATGTGCCTGACCTGTGCCTCGCCCGTCCCCGGCTTCAATACAATGATCAGGATTGTGTTCTCGCTGCTGTAATCCGATTGATCGTTGATCGTTGATCGCACACTAAAGTGTGCGCTGCAGCTTCTCACCGCGGATGGCGCTGGTAATCGCCTTCAGCGCGCCATTGGGTACGATCCCAGATGTTCCACGAAGAGGCACTGTGATTTTAATTCACGCATCGCCTTCACCGCCTTCGCGTCATCGATGTGCCCCGCGAAGTCGATAAAGAAATAATACTCCCACGCCTTCTTCTTCGAGGGGCGCGATTCGATCATGGTGAGATTGATCCTGTTGTTCTTGAACGGATAGAGCATCTTGTAGAGCGCGCCGACACGGTCGGATACCGAGATCATCAGGGAGGTCTTGTCGTCACCGGTCCGCCCGGCTGAGCTCCTGCCGATGACGAGGAAGCGGGTTTCGTTCCTTCCACTGTCTTCCACGTGCTTCTCGATAATCCTGACACCATGGATCTCCGAGGCGAGCTCGCTCGCGAGCGCTGCCGATCTCTTCTCCTTCGCGGCCAGCTGCGCCGCGCGGGCAGTCGAGGATACTTCCACCAGCTCTGCCGCGGGGAAGTTGGCCCTGATCCACCCGCGACATTGCCCGAACACCTCCGACTTGGAGTATATCTTCCTGATCAGGGCGCGGCGGGAATTCGCCATGAGGCAGTGCGCGATATCAAGGTAGATCTCCGCACATATCTTCACGCGGGCATCGATGAACATGTCAAGCGTGTGGGTGACCGCGCCGTCGATTGAATTCTCTATGGGGACCACCCCGTAGTCGATGCTCCCGCGCTCGACAGCGGTAAAGATGTCGCCGATGGTCCCCATCGACGCATAGCCGACTGAGCTTCCGAATTTCTCCCGTGCGGCAAGGTGCGTGAAGGTGGCCTCCGGCCCGAGATAACCGATCATGACCTCTTTTTCCAGCGCTATGGCGGCCGACATGATCTCCCGGTAGATCGCCCGTAGCGCCGCGGCCGGGAGAGGACCGCGGTTCAGCCCGACGAGGCGGGAATAGACCGCCCGCTCGCGTTCGGGCGCGTAGATCTCCTTTCGGGCGGCGCGCTTGATCGCGCCTATCTTCAGGGCGTTCGCGGTGCGCTCGTTGACCAGGGCGACAATCTTCCTGTCCAGCGCGTCAATCTTGTCTCTGATCTCGTCGATATTCATTATCCGTTCCTTATAATAGCGCTCATGTGAGCGACCGTTCGTCATCTTTCGAAGCCGGAGCCGGGGTCTGCGCACCCCTGTCCTTCGCCGCTCTCTCCGCGACCGCCCGCTTCAATTCATCAATCTGCGGAAGATCTTTGATGTTCTGGAGTCCGAAGTGCTCGAGAAACTTCTTCGTCGTCCCGTACAGGTGCGGTTTTCCCACCGCGTCCTTGCGGCCGCGCGTCTCGATGAGCTCGCGGTCGATCAGGTTCTCGAGCACGCCGTCTATGTTCACTCCCCTGATCGCCTCGATCTCGGCCTTGGTGATCGGCTGCCGGTAGGCGATGATCGCCAGTGTCTCGAGCGCCGGCGCTGAAAGTTTCCTCCGCGGGGGGGCGGCATTGAGCTTGCTGATCCACCCGGCGTAGTCGGGGAGTGTCTGGAGCCGGTAGCCATCCGCGATTTCCGCGATTGTAAAGCTGCGGGAGTTAGCGGCGTACTCGGCGCGGAGCTCGTCAATGATCGCGCGGATGCGCGCATCCGTCAGCGGCTCCACACCAAGCAAGATTTCCCGCACATCGGCGATCTTGAGCGGCTCGTTGCCAGCGAACAACAACGCCTCGACTATGGATTTTATATTATCAGAACCCACTCTCGATTCCTCCCGCTAATTGATGAGACCAAAGTTGCTCAATAGAGCCGCACAACAAAGCCGCACACTAAAGTGTGCGCTACAGTGTGCGTGACAGTGTGCGCTACGGTGTGCGCGACAGTGTACGCGATAGTGCGCCGTGTCGCCCATTCGTATTCATGCCGCGCATATTTTAATTTCCGCGAAGGTCGCGGACTGGTGGGCCTGCACCTTCTTCAGCCTGATCAGCTCGAGGAGGGCCAGGAAGGTGACCACCACCTCAGTCCTGATAAGCACGTCCTTGAAGAGCTCGCTGAACTTGAGGGCCGTCCCTTGCTTCAAGAGCTCCATGATAGCCATGATCTTGTCGGTCACCGTGTACAGGTCTTCGGTGATCTCTCTCGGATCGCCGGTGACGCGCTTGAGCACCTCGGAAAAGGCGCTTATCAGATCGAAGATGCTCACCTCGGTGAGCGGGCTGTCGGTCGGCTCCGGCAGAAACGTTTTGTCGACATAGCGCGCGAACACCTGCTGCTGCGCGAGTTCCTTCTCCGAGAGGAATCCGGCCGCTTCCTTGAACCGCTTGTACTCGAGGAGTTGCTTCACGAGCGTCATCCGTGGATCGTCATCCTCCCCCTCGATCTGCTCCTCGACCGGCCGCTCGTCGGGGGGGAGGAGCATCCGTGATTTGATATGCAGCAGCGTCGCCGCCATCACCAGGAACTCGCCGGCGATATCGAGGTCAAGCATGCGCATCAGATCGATGTACCTGAGGTACTGATCCGTGATCTTGCCTATCGGGATGTCGCAGATATCCACCTCCTCGCGCCGTATCAGGTAGAGGAGAAGGTCGAGCGGGCCCTCGAAGATATCGAGCGCGACCTTGTAATCGCGCATGTCCTTCATGGCCCGGTCATGCTCGGAGGGGATATCCCCCGCCACACCGGAATCTCCCTCCGCGGGTAACGCGGCCGCCGGAGCGGTCACAGACACCCCCCCGCCGGTGGGGGCAGGCTCCCCCACCCCCGTCGGTGGCGAAATGTCTCCGGGGAGTGGAGCACCGGCTAGCGGAGGAGCCCCATCTTCCCTTTGACTTCCCGTATCGTTTCCTGAGCCATCGCCCTGCATCGCTGTGCCCCCTGGTCCAGCACCGATCGAATCAGATCTCGATCATTCTTGATTTTTTCGTAGCGTTCCCTGATCGGCTTCAGTTCCGTGCTGATCGCCTCGGCGAGTATTTTTTTGCAGTCGAGACATCCCACCCCAGCGCTCCTGCACCCCGCGGCCACGGAGCGCTGCTGACCGCCGGGCGTAAAAAGGGTGTGAAGCATGTAGATATTGCAGATGTCCGGATTCCCGGAATCGGAACGGCGCTTGCGGGCTGGATCGGTCATCGCGACCGAAAGCTTCTTCCCTATCTCCTCGGGCGTCTCCGTGATCGCGATATAGTTATTGAGCGTCTTGCTCATCTTGGCCTGGCCGTCGAGCCCCACGACGCGCG
The DNA here is from genome assembly GCA_026391995.1 of Candidatus Auribacterota bacterium. Lineage (GTDB taxonomy): Bacteria > Auribacterota > Tritonobacteria > UBA1439 > UBA1439 > JAPLCW01. The sequence goes on along the minus strand of JAPLCY010000250.1, from coordinate 3,158 downwards.
CGGCGCTGCCGATGAGGGTTCGCGGCTCGGGGAATGTGGAGCCGTACATATTGTTGAACTTTCTCGCGATGTCGCGCGTGAGTTCGAGGTGCTGCGCCTGATCCTCCCCCACCGGGACTACGTCGGCCTTGTAGAGAAGGATGTCGGCCGCCTGCAGCACGGGATAATCGAGGAGCCCCATCGTGATGTTCTCATGGAACTGGGCCGACTTGTCCTTGAACTGCGTCATCCGCTCCAGGTACGCGACCGGGATCACGGTGTTGAAATACCAGGTCAGCTCCGCATGCTCGGGGACATCGGACTGCACAAATATGGTGCACCGTGCCGGATCCACGCCCGAGGCGATATACCCGACCGCCGTGTCATGGATGCGCGCCTGCATATCGCCGGGCTCGTACGGGACGGTGATGGCGTGCAGGTCCACGATGCAGAATATACAGTCGTGGCTGTCAATGAGGGAGACCCAGTTCTTGATGGCCCCCATGTAGTTGCCAATGTGCAATATGCCTGTCGGCTGTATGCCGCTAAAAACGCGTTTCTTCATCTCTCCGCACCTCAGGGTAACGTATCCTATCACGTCACCCCATAAGTGTCAAACGCGCCTTCCATTCAACAAAACGGCATATCGGGGCGGAGTACGATCTTCCAATGGTTGAGAGGCTTTTCCCTGATTTGGTGCCATTTGCGCGCGCCTCGAACGCCTCGGATGATTTCGACGGATGACCACAGCGTTATCAGGATATATGCATTGGGGAGTGTAGAAGACGGGCCAAAGCAAGTGGAAACGCCGCGGGCATACCTGTTGATTTATGCCTCTTCGGAAACGGTTAACGCCTGTGCGATTCTAGGAGTTTTAAGAACTGGGGATCAATTTTATGTCCGAGCCCGGCGGCTTTATCGCAGTGACTGATCGCCATGGAATAGTTCTTTTTGTGGTAATATGCCTTTGCCAGGTTAAAGTGAGCCTCCGCATTCCCCGGATTGAGTTCTATGGCTTTTTTGAATAATGAGATCGCCTCTTTTTCCCTCTCTGTGCCAGCGTAGATGGAGCCGAGATTATTGTATGCCGCGGCGCGGGTCGGATCAATTTCCATCGCTTTCTGAAATAGACCTATCGCCTCTTCCTTCCTCCCCGAATCTCTGCACACCAGCCCCAGATTGTTATATGGTTCGGGGAGAGTCGGATCGAGTTCTATGGCCTTTTTAAAAAGGGCGCCAGCTTCCTCCATGTTCCCGCTCCCAAAGTATTCCACTGCGAGGCAGTTGTAGGGCGGCGCATAGCCCGGTTTGATTTCTATGGCCTTTCGCAGCGAGGATATCGCCGCATCTCTTGATCCGATAGTTGCGTACAGGCGCCCAAGGCAATAATATGCCTCTGCGCTATTCGGATTAATTTCGATGGCCCTCTTAAACGAGGATAGCGCATCCTCGATGTGTGACATATCCTTTAATGCCAGTCCCAGATTGATGTATACCCCCGCATCGCAGGGGTCAATTTCTATCGCCTTCTTGAACAGGCCTACCGCCGTATCGCTTTCCCCCACCCCCATGAGTTCAATCCCCAGATTGTTATATGCCTCTGCGTAATCCGGATCGAGTTCTATGGCCTTCTTAAACGCGGCTATGGCTTCTCCCCTATGCCCCGTGCCGGAATGAATGATCCCCAGGTTGCTGTACGCTGCCGCGTAGCGGGGATTGAGATCCATTGCCTTTCCGAGAAGGGCTGTCGCCTCTTCTTTCTTCCCCATGTCTTTATACTCGATAGCGAGATTGTTATATGGCTCGGCGTAGCCCGGATTTATTTCTATCGCCCTTTTGTAGAGCGCCACCGCCCGCGCGTGGTTGCCGGCGGCGCTGTACGCATTGCCAAGATTGCAGTAGTTTGTAGGGTGATCGGGAGAGTACCGCAGCGTTCTTTCGTAATAGGTTATGGCATCCTGCCAGTAGCCGTTCTGTTTTATCGTTACGTATGAATAAAAAGCCAATAAACCCGCGGTGATGGCCGCGGCAAGACCCCGCAACCCCTTATCCCTGTACAACCAGCTTATCGCGCCTGCCAGAATAATGAAAAAACCCATTGATGGCAGGTAAAGCCAGTGTTCCGCCATGTAGGCGTTGATCGGATAGAGATTGGCCTGCGGCAGGAGGCACGACAGGAACCAGAGTATGGAAAAAGAGACCAATGGCCTTCTCCTTGCCCGTAGAGCGTAGATCAGCAGGACAGAAACTGCGATGAACCCCCCGATTGCCTTCGGATCAAAAGGGCTGAAGATCTTATTCCCGTATTGCATATGCAGGTCAAAGGGAAGAAGCAGAATCCTCGCGTAATTAATCATGGCAACGAAACAGCCCGGGACCCTCTGAAATAATGTGGTGGGGTACCGTATGTTGAACAACAGGGATCTCAATATCGCCGCACGCAGCAGCATATACGCCACGGTAACGCCGAGTATCGGCGCGAACGGCTTCACGCTGATCTTCTTTCTGAACACGTAGTGGTAGACGACCAGTATCGCGGGCAGGATGATGCTATTCTCGCGGGAGAGGAGCGCGAGGATGTACAGTATCGGGCAGAGGATACAGTGGCCGGTGGCTTTGAGATTTGCGCATCTGACATAGGATATTATTGAGAGAATGACAAAGAATGCGGAAAGAGCATCCGCCCGTCCCGAGATAAAGGAGACTGCCTCGGCATGCACGGGGTGGGTTATAAACAGGATGGCTGTCAGCAGGGAGATCAGGGTGTCGCCAAAGAGTAGATATACCAGGGAGTAGACGCTCAAAGCTACCAGGATATGCAACAGCACATTCGTGATGTGGTAGCCGATTTCGTTCAGTCCCCATAGCCGGTAGTCGAGCATGTAGGTGACCATCTGAAAAGGACGGTAGGAATTCCACTTTTCTCCGCCGCCCGCGGCTATGCTTTTTGTGAAGACATCAGGTAATCGTGACCAATTTTTTATGTGAATGTTATCCCTCACAAGATACGCGTCATCCGCTACGAATTTGCCGTTCAGGGAGTTGGCATAGACGGCAATCCCGAGGCCTATTATCAGGACCGTTGTCGCGAAAGAAGGAATATTTTTCCTCGAACCGCTTTCCGTTATCCCTGGAAAGGTTTTCCCGGTGTTAGCTTCGGGAGAGGCCGCTCTGGCGGG
>JAPLCY010000252.1 GCA_026391995.1 Candidatus Auribacterota bacterium | reverse complement strand
CATCGTCGGGCCCAATGGGGCGGGGAAAACCACGCTGCTCCTGGCGCTCCTTGGAGAAGTGCCGTACCGCGGACGCATTATCATCAGCGGCCATGAAGGGGGCCGGTGTTCGCGGATCGGATATGTTCCCCAGCGCCTGGCATTCGACCGGGGGATTCCCATCACCGTCACCGAATTCCTGACCATGGGTGTCCAGAGAAAACCCCTCTGGTTAGGTATCAACCGGCCACTGCGCGCACAGGCGCTCCAGTTGCTCGCGTCAGTCGACGCCGGATACCTGGCGGCGCGCAGGCTTGGCGCTCTTTCGGGCGGCGAGATGCAGCGGGTGCTGCTGCACCATGCCACGCACGTCATCTGCCTGAACCGCCGGGTTGCGGCTGAAGGCCCGCCACGCACTACGCTCACCTGCGATAATCTGCTGGCGGTATTCGGCCCCCATATGGGCGTGATCGACCTGCGTGCGATCCAGCCGGGCGGCGTGACAACATGCGCTCTCCCTCGCGAGGAGGAACATCATGTGTGAGCTATCGCCGTTATTCAATCTCATCCCGCGCGTTCTGCCCTTCGAATGTCTTCAACCGCGCTTCATGCAACAGGCTCTCGTGGGCCTCATCCTGCTCGCGCCCATGGCGGCTGCAATGGGCATCCAGGTGGTGAACTTCCGGATGGCGTTCTTTTCCGACGCCATCAGTCACTCCGCCTTTGCGGGCGTGGCCATCGGATTGATCGCCTCGATCAACCCGCACTGGACGATGCCGGCATTCGGGATTCTCGTGGGGCTCGGCATCATGGCGGTGAAGCGGAGGAGTTCGCTCTCATCCGATACCGTCATCGGGGTCTTCTTTTCCGCCGTCATCGCCTTCGGTCTTGCAATCGTCAGCCGCGACCGGAATGTCGCCCGCGACCTGCAGCGCTTCCTCTACGGCGATATCCTCACCATCAGCAACACCGAAATCCTCTGTCTGATGGCCCTCTTTGCGGCGCTGATGTTTTTCCAGGCATGGGGCTACAACCGTATGCTCTATATTGGCATGAGCCCCGCGCTTGCCAGGGCTCATTGCGTGCGGGTCGCCGGTTACCAATACCTTTTTGCCGGCCTGCTCTCACTCGTCGTGATTTTCTCGGTCTGGGCGGTGGGTGTGCTCCTCGTCACGGCGATGCTGATCGTCCCGGCAGCCGCCGCGCGCAACTTCGCCCGTTCGGCGGGAAGCATGTTCTGGTGGGCGCTTCTGGTCAGCGCTACCTCCGCGGCAGCCGGGCTCGTGTTGTCGGCCCAGGACTGGGTTCGCACCGCGACCGGAGCGACGATCGTGCTCATTGCGTTCGGATGGTTTATGCTCAGCATGTGTGTCACGTTGGTTCGCGGTGAAAGAGCGAACTGATCAAAAAGCCATCAGGGTCAGACCTTTACTATACACTAAGAGGGGCATAGTTGATATAGTGCGAGTATGGCAAGGCTATTGAGGATTGAATATCCGGGGCATGGTACCACGTCACAAGCCACGGGAACAAGCGGGGGGAGATATCCCGGGACGACAAGGACAGGAAGCGGAGTCGCGGTGACGAATAATCATATGCGCCTTCAGAAGCAGATGTTGGAAGGTCGAAAATTTGAATAACGGGTGGATCAGATTCACAGCAAACTTGTTAGTGTATAGTAAATGCCTGACCCTGATGTTGTTTAGTGTATAGTAAAGGTCTGACCCTGAGGTTGTTCTGACGTTGTGTATTGCGAATCGAACTTGCCGCCCTACCCCGGTTCAACTCCTGTTTTTGAACAGAATCTGTCGTATGTCTTTGATATACTTGTCGTCTTTATCCCAGTACTTATTTTCCAGATCGTCGAGCCTCTCCAGTATCCTGTCAAGTTTACCCAGTATGAGCGCTTGCCGCTGCCATGTCTCCAGGCGAAAATCGGATTCCTTCATCTGATCAAGAATCTTGCATGTGACGGCGTTAAGCTTAGCAGTTACAGCCTTGATATTCTGAACCTGCTTTTCCAGGGTTTCTTTGTTCCAATTGGGATATTTGCTGGATATTTCGTTCAACTTGTAGAGCGCTTCCCCGAAAAGACAGTACGCCGAGGCATCATTTTTGTTTTTTAGCGCCTCATTGCCTGCGTTAACCATATCAATCGCATTCTGGTATTCCGCCGGCGCATCCTTCTTTTCTGCGGCCATCTCCTTCCCGACCGCGCTGAGATATTCATACCCCTTCTTTTCTTTCGGCACCTGTGCGGAAACATACACTGCTATCGCTCCACATCCGCACACAGCCGCCGCGATCCACAACAGCTTCCTCATCACGCACCTCCTTTTCTCATCCGACCAGCGCCCCGGTCATCGTAGTATACCCCGAATGGTTTTCTAATGTCCAGAGCTATCCCCCTCCCGGATGAACTACTGTTCTCACTACGCCCCGCATCATTGCTGCGAAGCCAACAGGGTCAGACTTTACTATAGTAAGCCAACAGAGTCAAACCTTCGCTATACACTAAGAGGGGCATAGTTGATACAGTGCGAGCATGGCAAGGCCATTGAGGATTGAATATCCGGGGCATGGTACCACGTCACAAGCCATGGGAACAAACAGGGGGAGATATCCCGGGACAACAAGGACAGGGAATGGAGCTGCGGGGACGAATAATCATATGCGCCTTCAGAAACAGATATTGGAAGGTCGAAAATTTGCATATCGGGTGGATCAGATTCACAGCAAACTTGTTAGTGTATAGTGAAGGTCTGACCCTGATGTTGTTCTGATGTTATTCCTCCCCTTTCTATCATCTCCTCTATCTCAGTGGTTATCCACTGCCTCCGGAATCAGGAACCCTGCCCCGGAGAGCACGGTGACGGAGGGGAGAGTCGTGAAACGCGTCTTCTCGCGCGCCACCGCTTCGTCAACCGTTCCCGCGTATATGAACCCGGTGTACTCCACGTCTCTCCGCGGAAGGTCGGAAACGAGATAGACCCTCACATTCCGGGGCAGGAGATTCCAGAATCCGATTTTGAAAGTGATCTCGTTCACGACGGCGAGACCGCCGATACCGTCACGGCATGCCCCCACGCAGATAATCGCGCCGCCCTCCCGCACAATCCCCGCCGCCGCCGGCACGATCTTTGTCAACTGGTAAAGATTCATCGCCTCGGGGAACCCCTCGGCGGTGATGACGATATCGGCCCTGGGCGCCACAACCCTGCCGATGCGCCGGCACAGTTCCGCTCCCCGCCGGTGAGACGCCACGGGGTCGCCCGCGAAGACACCCGCGGCGCGGTGATGGCGGTTCATCACCACGTTGACCGCAAAACTCTCCCCGCACAGGCGGCCGGCCTGTTCGATCCGCTCGCGTATGATATTCCCCTCGCTCCGTCCCAGCGCCACGGAGGGATGGTTCATCATAAAGTGGTTCTTGGCGATCCCCTCGCGGTCCGCACAACCCGGGAAGACCGCCTTGAACCCCCCGGAGAAACCGGCGAGGAAATGCGGCTTGATCTGGCCGATGAGTATGCGAAGGTCGGCATCGACGACCTCCCTGCGGATGCGGAC
>JAPLCY010000131.1 GCA_026391995.1 Candidatus Auribacterota bacterium | reverse complement strand
AACGGGATCTCCGCCCCGGCGCGCCGCCCTGCGGCGATACGACGGGGGCGCGGGAAAGGGGCGTGATCGGCGTCCCCCGCCCCCGGCAGCGGCCGGTCCTGCCGACGCCGGAGGAGCTCCAGGTGGGTCTCGCGGGGCAGGGAGCATCGTGCGTGCTTATACGGGAGAAGCTGTACAAGGAGCTGGAGCTGCGGGGGGAACTTCCCAGGGGAGCGGCGGTCGCCTCGCGGTGCGACCTTCCGCACAGGGCGCAGCTTTTGCTGCGGTATCGCAGGGGGAGCTGATTGATCAGGCCGGACAGGGGGAACGCAACTCAACCGCCGTTGCCGTCCTTCTTGTTCGCGTCGGTGCTCCCCTTGTACCGGTTATGGTCGCCGGACGATTGATCCTGGAGCTTGAAGAGGGCGCGGCTCACGCGCAAGTATTTGAAGAACAGGAAGATCTGAGTAACCGCAATTGCGCCAACCAACACCACTATCCCCGCCTGCATGAACGCGCGCATGGTACATTGACCCCGATCGATGCCGGGCAGTCTAGCCGATCGCCTGCGTACTGTCAAATAGAAACAGTTTTTGTTTGACAGCCATGGCGTGTTTGCGTACACTGTCCGCCCTGTGCACCATGGGTACGCTGCTAACGGCTAAACGCTGGAAAGGAGGCATTGGCAATGATTACCCGAAGGATGAGAGGCAAGGATTTCATCAGCGTCATGGATTACAATCTCGAGGAGCTCGAAACGATCCTCGAGGTGGCGAAGTACCTCAAGATGCAGTGGGGGGTGGGTGAGGAGCACCCGCTCCTAAAGGGCAAGACCCTCGGCATGCTGTTCGCTTCCCCGTCCACCAGGACCCGCATCTCCTTTGAGACCGGCATGACCCAGCTCGGCGGGCACGCCCAATACTACTCGCCCGAGCAGCTCCAGCTCAAGAACAAGGAATCGTGGAAAGACACCGCGGAGATGATCAGCCGCTTCATCGACGGCTTTGCCATAAGGCTGTATAACCTCAAGGCGCAGATGGGCGCCGACAAGTACGACTACGGCGACGCCCGCGAGGTGCTCCGGGCCATCGCGAAGGACGCCTCGATCCCCGTGATCAACATGCTCGACGACAAGGAGCACCCCTGCCAGATCATGGCCGACATCATGACCATGCGCGAGAAGTTCGGCGAGGATTACAAGCGGAAGAAGATCGTGATGGGCTGGGCGTGGGACGACCGCGCGAAGTCGGCCGGCGTGCCGCAGACGATGGTGGTCGCGGGCGGCATCCTCGGCATGAACATCACCCTCGCCTTCCCCGACGAGGCCGGCTGCTACGACATCGACCCCGAGTACCTGAAGTACGCCCAGGAGGCGGCGAAGGAATCGGGCGGCAAGATCACCGTCGAGCATGATATATGGAAGGCCTGCAAGGGCGCCGATGTGGTCTATTGCAAGAGCTGGGCCCGCAAGCCCGACGTGCACGCAGAGAAGGGGCCGAAATACGCGAAGGACTGGTGCATTTCTCACAAGCACTTCGAGGTCGCCAATTCCCGCGCCGTCTATATGCACTGCCTCCCCGCCAAGCGCGGCAAGGAGGTCACGGACGAGCTCATCGACGACCCGCGCATCTCGATCGTCAACGACGAGGCGGAGAACCGCCTGCACGTCCAGAAGGCGATCATGGCGTTGACTATGTAAGGAATCCGCACGCCGGATCCGAGCCGGGAGGCGTGCGCGCGTGCGCGCCCGCCACCCGCGCCCCCTGACACACCAGCAACCCATCAACCAGGAGGAGATGTACCCATGGCATCATTGACCGGACGTGACCTGATCTGTACCCAGGAGTGGTCGCGCGACGAGCTCATCAAGGTGCTCGAGCTCGCCGAGAAAATGCAGAAGAAGCGCTTCGACAAGAAGTTCACGAAGATGCTCGCTCATAAGACGTTCTTCATGTTCTTCTACAACCCCTCGGTGCGCACGCGGCAGAGCTTTGAGTGCGCCGCGACGGAACTGGGCGGGCACGCGCAGTTCCTCGAGCCGAAGTCGATGAGGCTCAAGACCGCGAAGACCGCCGGCGAGACGGTCGAGGACGCTGCGAGGGTGATGTCACGCTACGCCTGCGGCCTCGGGATCCGCATCCTCGAGGACAAGGTCAGCTACTACGGCGAGGGCGATGAGCTCCTCAGGGAGTACGCGAAGTGGTCGGATATCCCCATTATCAGCATGGCACATGACAAGTTTCACCCGTGCCAGGGGCTTGCCGACGTGATGGGGCTGCGCAGGCACCTCGGCAAGAACCTGAAGGGCAAGAAGCTGCTCCAGGTCTGGGGGCACGGGGCGCTTTCGCGCTCGTGGTGCTCGGTGCAGGAGAGCATCCTGATCTGCTCGCGGTTCGGCATGGACGTGACGGTGGCGTATCCCGAGGGATATGATCTCGACCCCGCGGTCATCGAGCAGGTGAGGAAGAATTGCCGCGACAACAAGGCGAAGTTCGAAATCACGAATGATCCCCGCAAGGGGTACGAGGGCGCGCACGTGGTCTACTCCCGCAACTGGATGACCCCGCACGCCTACGACAAGGGCGAGTTCGACAAGCAGGGCGAGGTCGAAAAGGCGCTCAAGTACACCGAGTGGATCTGCGACGCGCAGAAGATGAAGCTCACCGATGACGGCCTCTTCACCCACCCGATGCCGATTGATCGCGGCCACGAGGTGACGGACGAGGTCGCCAGCGGCCCGCACTCGATCATCTACGACGTGGCGGAGAACCGCCTGCACGTCCAGAAGGCGATCATGGCGCTCACGATGGAGAAGCTGTAAGCTGTCCCGGCGCCGTTCCGGAGCGGGAATCCGATGATGGACCCCAACGTGGTGCAGCACTGGCTGGTGTGGAGCATCGTGGCCGCGCTCCTGATGCTGGGTGGCTGGCTCAAAACGGGGTCCTACCTGCTCATGCTCGGGATCGCGGCGCTGCTGTCGCTCGTGGAGGCGATCCTTCACGTGAGGCTCGTCGTGCAGGTGGTGAGCTTCGTGGCCGCGTCGGCCATACTTGTGCTGATCAACTGGGCTGTCGCCACGCGGCTGCAGAAGCGTACGCCCCCGGGAGGGGCGGGCGTAAAATGATCGCCATATAAGAGGAGGGGAGCGAGGGATGAGAAAGACCATTGTCATCGCGCTGGGCGGAAACGCCATCAAGCAGGCCGATGAGAAGGGGACGGCGGAGGAGCAGTTCAAGAATGTCCAGACCACCTGTGCGCAGCTGGTGAGCATGCTGAAATTCGGCCACCGGCTCGTGATCACGCACGGGAACGGCCCCCAGGCGGGCAACCTGCTCATTCAGCAGGAGGCGGCCGTCGGGGAGATCCCGCCGCAGCCGCTCGACATCTGTGGCGCGATGACCCAGGGACAAATCGGCTACATGTTCCAGCAGACGATGCAGAATATGCTCTGGAAAGAGAAGCTGCCGCTGCCCGTCGTCTCGATCGTCAACCAGGTGCTCGTGAGCGAGGACGATCCCGACTACCAGGACCCGACCAAGCCGGTCGGCCCGTTTTATGCGGAGGCCGAGGCGGCCAAGATTAAAAAAGAGCGCCCGGACTACGTCATCAAAGAGGTCAAGCCGAAGAGCGTCGAAAAACGTTTCCGGCGCGTGGTCCCCTCGCCAGACCCGATCAGGAATATCGAATATATCGCCATTCGCCGGATGGTGGACGCGGGGATCGTCGTGATCGCCTCCGGCGGCGGCGGCGTGCCGGTCGTCTACGACAAGAATGAGAATCTCAGGGGCACGGCGGCGGTTATCGACAAGGACAAGGCCGGGGCGCGGCTCGCCGAGGTCGTCGGCGCCGACATGTTCCTGGTCCTCACCGACGTGGACGCCGCGAAGATCAACTACGGCACCCCCCAGGAGAAGGCGGTCAGGACCGTCACCCTCTCCGAGATGAAGAAGCTCCACAAGGAAGGGCATTTCAAGGCCGGCAGCATGGGCCCGAAGGTGCTCGCCTGCATGCGCTTCATCGAGTGGGGCGGGGAGTGCGCCATCATCACCAGCCTGGACAAGGCCGTCGATGCGCTTGTGGGCAAGGCCGGGACGCGCGTGGTCCCCGACCCGGTGAAGGAGTAAGGTGCTCCGCGATGGGCCACGTCCTGGGGTTGAAGTGTACCGGCTGCGGGCGGGAGATCCCGTCCGTGGGCATGCATTACGTCTGCGACCGCTGCGGCAAGAACCTCGATGTCGTGTATGACTACGGGGCGATCCGCACGCGGCTCACCCGCGAGATCCTCGCCGCGAACGACGACTACTCGGTCTGGCGCTACTGGGATCTTTTCCCGCTCGAAGACCGATCGAATATCATGCCGCTCCAGATCGGCTGGACGCCCCTCTACCTCGCCGAGACCCTCGGCGCGCAGCTCGGGGTGGAGCGACTCTGGATCAAGGATGACGGCAGGAACCCGAGCGCCTCGTTCAAGGACCGCGCGAGCTCGGTGGCCATTGCGAAGGCCCTCGAGCTCGGCTTCGAGAAGATATGCGGTGCCTCCACCGGCAACGCCGCCTCCTCGACCGCGTGCCTCTGCGCGAGCCTTGGATTGAGCCCGATCATCTTCGTGCCGGAGGCAGCCCCGAAGGCGAAGATCGCCCAGCTCCTCATCTTCGGCGCCCGTGTGTTCGCAGTGAAGTGTACCTACGATGATGCCTTTGATCTCTGTCTCGAGGCCTCGGAGGAGTACGGCTGGTACAATCGCAACACCGGTTACAATCCGTACACCCGCGAGGGGAAGAAGAGCTGCTCGTTCGAGATATGCGA
>JAPLCY010000183.1 GCA_026391995.1 Candidatus Auribacterota bacterium | reverse complement strand
CGGCGCGGGTGCCGAGGTCGAGCATCGCCCCCTCGAGGGCGGCATATGCCCCACGGAGTTTCTCCTCGAGCTGTCGCTGCGCGTTGTCGGCGGCGGCCATCAGGCCAAGGAGCTCCGCGATGAGGATATCCCTCTTTTTGGTGAGGAGCTCATGCCCCTCGCGGGCGAAGGCGAGGCTCGTCTTCGTTTTGATAAGATTCGACTTTGTGGGAGCGACGGTGTACGACATGCGAAATGGCCTCAGGGTTCACACGGTGAACTTCAAACCCCACACATCCGACATCCACATAAATTCCAAATCCAGAATCTCAAATTAAAAAGGATTCCAGGCGCCGTGCTCATCCGCGGTAGTGGCGTTCGATCTCCTCTTCCGTCATCCGGTGAAGCTCGTCGCGGGGCAGCACCGAGAGGACACTCCATCCGAGGTCGAGGGTCTGCGCTATCGTGCGGTCTTCGTGTTCCCCCTGGCGCAGGAATCGCTCCTCGAACTCCCGCCCGAATTTGAGGTAATTGGCATCAAGCGGGCTCAGCTCCTCCTCGCCGATCACCGAGGCCAGCGCCCGCAGGTCGCGCACGTGGGCGTACGCCTCGAAGAGCTGGCTTGCGAGGTGCGCGTGGTCTTCCCGCGTCATCCCCGGCCCGATCCCGTCCTTCATGAGGCGCGAGAGGGAGGGGAGCCCCGCGATCGGCGGATAGATCCCGCGGCCGTAGAGTTCGCGATCGAGCACGATCTGGCCCTCGGTGATGAACCCGGTGAGATCAGGGACGGGATGGGTGATGTCGTCGTTCGGCATGGTGAGAATCGGCATCTGCGTGATCGACCCCTCGGAGCCGTGGATCATTCCCGCGCTCTCGCAGTAGTTCGACATGTCGGTCAGGATCACCAGCACGTGCATGTTGAGGCTGAAGGCCAGATGTTCGGCGAGCGTGAGCGCCGCGCGCGGGGCCATGAGCCGCTCGACGGGAGGATCGTCGGCCAGGTTGAGGAAGAGGGCGACGTTTTCGAGCACCCCGCTTTCCTCGAAGCCCTGGATGAAAAAGCGGGCGACATCAAATTTGATCCCCATTGCCGCGAAGACCACGGCGAACTGCGTCTCCTCACCGATGATCCTGGCCTGGCGTGCGATCTGGGCCGCGATGCGGTTGTGGGGGAGGCCGCTGCCGGAGAAGATCGGCAGCTTCTGGCCGCGGATGAGGGTGTTCATGCCGTCGATGGCGGAGATGCCGGTCTGGATGAACTTGCGGGGATACCGGCGTGCGGTCGGGTTGATCGGGAGCCCGTTGACGTTCAGGCACTCGGCGCTGATCGGCTCGGGACCGCCGTCCCGGGGGCGGCCGAGGCCGTCGAAGACCCGCCCGAGCGCTCGTTGAAGCCGACGTTCTCGGCATTGCGTATAATGACAAGCGGGCCCACCACCTCGTGTACCCCGAGGTACTCCCTGCCGGTGATGGAACGTTCAGCGCCGCTCATAGCGCGCCTCCAGTTCGTTCATGGAGCGGTCGAGCTCCGCCGCCATCCGGTCGAGTTTTTCAATCTCGTCGTTCTTCACCGTCTGTCGCATACGCATCAGCTCGCGGCATATGGTGAGGCCCCGTACCGCCACCAGCGTGGCGCCCTTCTGGATGGCGCGGCGGCCCCGCTCGTGGAAAAGGAGGATGAGCTTCAGCATCTTCACCTGCTTCTCGAGGGGGCAGAACATGTCGACTGGGGAGAAGCTGTCCTGCTGCAGGAAAGCGTTCTTGAAAAGGGCGCAGGTCTCGAGCACGATCCGCTGCGAGTCGGGGAGGACATCCGGGCCGACGAGCTTCACCACCTGCTGGAGGCGGTTCTCCTGCTGGAGGAGCCCCATGATTTCCCCGCGGAGAGACTTCCACTCGGGAAACCCTTTCGATTCCCACCACTGCCCGAGGTCCTCGACGTACTCGCTGTAGGATTCCAGCCAACTCACCGCGGGGTAATGACGCGCGTTCGCGAGCTGGCGGTCGAGCACCCAGAGGCCGCGGACGAAGCGGCGCGAGTGCTGGGTCACCGGCTCCGAGAAGTCTCCCCCCGGCGGCGATACCGAGCCGATCACCGAAACCGATCCCTCCCTGCCCCCGAGCGTTTCCACCATCCCGGCGCGCTCGTAGAACTCCGCGAGGCGGGTGGGGAGGTACGACGGGAAGCCTTCGTCGGCGGGGAGCTCCTCCATGCGCCCGGAGAGCTCGCGAAGCGCCTCCGCCCAGCGCGAGGTCGAGTCCGCCATCACCGCGACGTGATACCCCATATCGCGGTAGTATTCGGCCATGGTGATCCCGGTGTAGATGGACGCCTCGCGCGCCGCCACCGGCATATTGGAGGTGTTGGCGATCATTATGGTGCGCTCCATGAGCGGCCGGCCGGTGCGCGGGTCGACGATCCTGGGAAACTCGGTGAGGACATCGGTCATCTCGTTCCCGCGCTCCCCGCAACCGATGAAGATGATCACCTGCGCGTCGCACCACTTTGCGAGCGCGTGCTGGAGTATTGTCTTGCCAGTACCGAATCCGCCGGGGACGGCGACCGATCCCCCCTTCGCGATTGGGAAGAGGGTGTCGATAACGCGCTGGCCCGTGATGAGCAGCGAGTTGGGTAAGGCCTTCGAGCGGTAGGGGCGCCCCTTCCTGACGGGCCAGCGGTGAAACAGCGAAAGCCGGGTCTCGCCCTGCTCGCCCGAGACGACGGCGATCGTATCCTCGACCCGGTACTCACCCTCGGGCGAGACCGCTGTGACCGTGCCCGAGATCCCGGGGGGAACCAGGACGCGGTGCTCGATTGTCAGTGTTTCCTGAACGACGGCGATCGACATACCCGCTTCGACGCGATCGCCGGCCTTCAGGAGCGGCCGCGCGCGCCACCGCCTCTCCCGGTCGAGTGCGGGGAGGTGGATGGATCTTTTCGCCGGGGGTGATGCCGGTGGTGTCCTCATAGACCTGGATCGAGGCCTTCTCGCCGTCGAGGCGGACGATTTCGCCGATCAGGCGCTCCTCGCCGACCTCGACGAGCTCGAGCATCTGGGAGTCGCGGACGCCGGAGGCCTGGACGAGCGGTCCCACGACCCGGCTTACGCGCCCGATAACTGAATCAGTATGAGAGGCCATATGGACATAACCTAAAAACGAAAAAGTTAAAATGCAAAATTAAGAATACACAACACACGGCAGAGAAGGAGCGCCGCCATCCCGGATTCTTCCTGCGGAATAACCGCTACTCTCCTCCAAATAAAATATCCGCGATGAGCATCCGCAGTTCGCGCGACATCCGCGCGATCCGCGCCTCGAGGGTATTGTTGACCTCGACCCTTCCCTCGCGCCCGCGGACGAGGACGCCGACGCCGTTCAGCGGGATCGCGGCGAGCGTGATCAAGGGGTCGGGAAGTCCGGCGGCGGCACAGCCGTCGCTGATGCTTTTCATGAACTGGTTATCGCACAGCTTCCTGTCGCGCTCGGCGACCATGAGCGTCACTTCTCCCCCTCCCAGCTTGATCGCGCCGTCAAGGGCCAGTTTTTTAAGCAGGTCGGTGTATCCGGGCTCGTCCGGGAGGGCGCTGATCTTTCCGCGCAGTCGCGCCAGCGTCTCGCCGATGAGCGTTTCCCTGCTCCTGAGTTCAGCCTTTCTTGTCTCAAGCTGCACCCTTGAGAGAATTTTCTTCGATTCAAGCGCCGCATCGCCGGTCGCCTGCCGGAGGATTCCGGCGGAAACCCGTTCTCCCTCCCTCCGTGCCTCGGCCATGCGGGCGGCGGCCTTCTCCGATGCCTTGCGGACTACCTCGGCCTCCTGGTGGTGCGAGTCCTCGGCGATCTTCGCGCACAGCTCCCGCAGGCCTTTCTCGTCTGTTACATTACTCATTTATTCTTGCTCAACCCTTAGTGCTTATAGCTTACAGCTTATAGCTTGCTGCTATATGCTGATGCCCACCGCCGATTTCACAATCTCATGCACAGACTTCCGCTGCTCGACCGGCCCCTTCCGGTCGGGTATCTGGATGATGAGGGGGAAATTGAGCGGGTAGTAGCCCCGCAGATCGGCCTTGATCTCCAGCGCCAGTCGTTCAGTGACCACAATGATGTCCACACCCTCCGTAGAGGCGGCTACCTTCAGCGCCTCGCGCGTTTCATAGGGGCTTCGCGCCACACGGCCCTCGATCCCGGCTAGCCTGAAACCGGTGACCGTCTCCTCATCGCCGATGATGAAATAGCTCATAGCGTGTGGTGAGCACCTGGTTGTGCTGATTTGGCCGGTCTGCCCAGAGCGCTAATGTGTCTCCCGTGCCGTTCAGACCCTCAACAGTATGAAAATGGCAATGACCAGGCCGTAGATCGCGATACCCTCGGCCAGGCCCACGAAGATGATCGCGCGCCCAAAGAGTTCCGGTTTCTCCGCGAGCCCGCCCAGCGCGGCCGCGCCGACATAGGCCACGGCGACACCGGCCGCCAGAGACCCGACCCCGACCGAGATCGCCGCCGCGAGGAACCCCCACCTGATGACGGAGGGATCGGTCGACTTGACCACACCCCCCTCGCCCTGCCCGTAGACGGCGTAAATGCCCCCCGCCACAATGAACGCCACGATCACTGTGGCCAGGGTGAAGCACGAGATCTTCACGAAATCCCTGAACCTTCGTTGCACGACTGCGCTCATCTGCGCCTCCTTCCATGTGTGGTGAACCGTGTACGCTTACCGAATCTTCACCGGCTCGTATCGCTTCCCCTCGCCGCTGAAAAACTTGCCGAAGAACTCGTAATACTCGAGCCGTATCGCCTGAATGGTGACAATCAACCCCTCGAGCACAATTATCAGGATATTCCCGAGGATAATCAACAGAATAGAAAGCAGCGTCCCGCCGGGTGCCCCGCGGACGGCGTCGGCGAGGGCGAAGACGGCCATGAAAAGCATCGCGTGCGCCAGGGCGAACGCCGCCACCCTGATGAAAGAAAGGGTGTTGGCGAGGAAGCCGAGGAAGATCTCGACGACCTCGATCAGGGTCTCCATGAAGTAGACGAGGAACCCCTCGGGGAAGAGCTTCCTGTGCCGGCCGGTGAGGAGGGCGAATGGCGCTCTTAAGAAAAGGAGCAGCACCGGCGCCCCCACGACCCAAAAGGCGGCATTGCGGTTGAACCGTCCCCCGCCGCGCATGAGGGTGTTGATGACGAGGCCGAGCCCGCCCCAGTAGATCACCCCAGCGAGGAGCCCCGCCTTGTCGAAGAGCCCCTTGAGCCAGTTCCTCGTCCTGACGGCGTCGATGATATTGATGAGTATCCCCAGGCTCATGACCGCGATGCCGAACCATATCGCAGTTTTTATGAAGAAAAAAATATCGTTCATCGGCCTGAGCCAGAGCGGGCGGAACCACTTCTCCACCCCGAAGAAGCTGCCGTAGAGGAAGCCGAAGAGAAGCGAGGAGAGGCCGCAGTAGAGGACGAGGGGGCCGATTGCGCTGGTGCGCTGCACCCGGCGGCGGAAGGTCAGGAGGGCGCCGATGATCGTGAGGACCAGGCCGTCGCCGATGTCGCCGAACATGACGCCGAACATGATGAGGAAGGTGATCGCGACGAACACGGTGGGGTCGATGGCTCCGTACTCGGGGATGCCGTAGGTGGAGGTCAGGAGCTCGAATGGCCGTGCGAAGAACGGGTTCTTGAAGAGGACCGGCACCTTGACCTGACCCTCGCGGACGCCAGGGATCTCGCGGGGGCTGAGCGATTCGATGTAGCAGTGCCCGCCGGTGATCTGCTCCACGCGCAAGGCGACGCGCCGGATTTCGCTCGCCGGGACCCAGCCTCGAAGGCGGCGTCGCGCAGGGCGGCGTCGAGCGCGGCGCGGTCTTTTTTAAGCGCGATGGCCACGATCGCGACGAGATCCCCCTCGATTCCCATCGGCATGAAGACATGGGGGATCGGTTCGAGCGCCCGCTGGAGGAGGGGAACGTTCTGGCGGCGGACGCGCCCGGTTTCGAGCTGGAGGAAGGAGTAGCGCGCCCCGATGCCAAGTCTCCCAAGCGGCGCGAATGCGGTAAGTTCGCGCGAGAGGGCGGTGAGCTTTTCGATCTCGGCGCGTTTTGAATCGCGATCGAGGACGAGCGCGCTCACCTCTGCGTCGATCGCCGACAGTTTTTCCTCGTGCGCCACGATGGCCTCGGGCGTCATGCATTGGGAGACGGAGGCGATTGTCCGGGGGAGCTCGCGTATCTCCAGCCATTTTCCCAGCTCGCGCATCTTCTTCTCGAGGGCGGTGACGCGCTCGACCGTGCCGGCGGTTCTGACCTCGCTCAGCTCCCCGGCCCAGTCCTCCAGCTCACCCGAGTCGCTGAGATGCATCACGCCCATGTCGGCGATCGCCTCGGTGACCCTGTCGGCATCCTCCTTGAGGATGAGGATGTTCAGTTGCTGCATCTCGGCTGAGGTAAGCACGGCGCCTCCAGTATTGAAAAATAAAAATTGTAAATACTAAATTTTAACGTTTAACCGCGGATTCCGCCGATTACGCAGATTCTTATACGGAATCTGTCCAATCCTTGCCTGTACTTCGCATCCTGAAGATGCTCAGCATCTGAAGGACCGGCAGGCAGGCGCGAAATCCGTGGTTGCATTTTCTTAAGCCGTCATAATTGCACTTTATCAGTCTGATGAATAATCCAGGTTAATATTCACAATTCGCAATATTCAATTTCCAATTGCGGTGGTACGTGCCAACCTGTTGCCTGGTACCCCAAGGTATTTCCCGACCAGTATCCTGCGGAGCCGGCGCGATTCCGAGCGGGCGAGGATGAAGTAGGCGATCACGGTGCCGATGCTGAAGGGGAAGCCCGAGAGCGCGCGCCGTGCCTCGCCCGCCACCACTTCCTCGAGGACCGCCTTCAAAAATTCGAGTTGCCCGGCCGCCTCTTTCGGTCGCGAGGCGGTAAGGGATCGGGGGAGTATCCGGAGCACATCGAGGAGTTCGCCCGTCTGCCGCGAGGCGTATGCCGAGAGGAGGAGCCGCTGGTTCAGATGGAGACCCCCGGGCAGGAGTACCTCGGCGAGCTCTCCCGCCGGCATTGTCGAATAACGCAGGAGCCTGAGCAGTATCTCGATGTTGCGGATGTCGATCTCGCTGCCGATCATCCGGCTCGCGACGGCGCAGTCCGATGAACCGAGCGCCTCGACCGCCTGCTGGAGCCTGCGATAGTAGTCCGTCTCGATGGCGGTTTCGAGAGGGAAGAGCTGCTGTGA
>JAPLCY010000325.1 GCA_026391995.1 Candidatus Auribacterota bacterium | reverse complement strand
GTGTTCCATTTCACGGAGGGGATGCCCTATTCGTTCATGCCGGTCCCGGGCCTTGAACTGGTTCATCAGCACCCCGGCGACAACATACAGCTCATGTACCGTTTCTGGCTTTTCGAGAAGGCCCTCACCGGCGAGATCCCCTTTTTTTCCAATGACTTTGAGTTTTCGACGCCCCTGACGCCCCCGACGTTCACCACGCAGGGAATCCCCATTTCGTTCATCTTCATGCTGTTCATGCCCTTCGGGAGCATCACGGCCTACAATGCCCTGATCATCCTCTCCTTCCTGGCGGCCGGGATCGCGATGGCGCTGCTCGTGCGCGAGTTAACCGGCAGCCCCGGCGCCTCTGTGGTCTGTGGCCTGCTCTACACCTGCATACCGAACCGGCTGGGTCATCTTTATGGCGGGCATATGGGTGGCTTCGTTTTTTTCCTCATGCCGCTCTCCATCTACTGCCTTGAAAGAGCGTGGCGGTGCGCATCAGGCGGCCGGCCTGCCGCGCGTAAAGCATTTTCCTGGGGGTTCGGCTGCGGGCTCTGTTTCCTCTGCGCGGCGCCCACTGAGCTGCACATCAGTTTCTACATGGGTATTCTCCTCGTGCTCTATTTCCTTGTGAGATTTGCGGGGCATTTAGCCCACGAGGGTTTGCGCAATGCGCTGCGGACGGCCCGTCTGCCCTTGTGCGGGTTGCTGTTGCCGGTCGCCGTGACCATAGGCTATCTTTTCTGGGTCAAGTTTTACTACCTGGCGGCCTCGGCGGTGGGCGCCGGGAGGAGCATGAGAACCGTGCAGGCCTATAGCCCGGGGCTGGTGGATATCTTCTATAAGAGCCCAAACGCCGAGAAGAATATATCTCTTGGTGTACTGCCGCTTCTCTGTGCGATCTACGGATTTTTCGTAAGGCGCAGGGAGATCAGCCTCGGCCGCGCCGGGCCCGGCGCGCTGCTCTGGCTTTATTTCTGGGCAGGGCTCTTCGCGGCGACATATCTGCTGTCCTCCTGTCAAAGGGTCGCCCGGCGCGCGTCGCCGTGGTAATACTCACGATACTCGCACTTGCCGACTACCATCCGAAGGGCCGCATAGGAGTGAGCATCCTGCGGGGCATGGACTCCGTGTACGAGGAGGTGAGCAGGGCGGCGCACGGGCGGCGGCTCCTGGAGCTCCCCATATGGCCGGGTGATTCCGCGTGGAGCGCCGTCTACGAGCACTACGCGACGCTCACCGGTGTCCCGATCGTAAACGGCTACAACCCCGTTCCCCGTCTCTCCTACATCACACGGGTATTCGAACCGATGAAAAGCCTGAACCTCGGCGAGATGCGGAAGTGGCAGTACGACATGCTGAAGTCATGGGACGTCCCATTCATCATACTCCACCAGGACCTCTTCCCACGCAGGGTCAGCCGTTACCCTTTCCGGTTCACGCTTCTCAATCTTATGCAATCCCCCTATCTGAGATTTGTCCGGAACGACGGGCCAAACCACCTGTTTGCGCTGAGAGAAAATCCGGCGGGACCCGAGGCCCGTTTCACCCGGCGGAGCCCCGTCGGGAATCTCTACCCGTCAAACCGCATGAAAAGCGACGTGGGGAGCTGCATCCAGGACGCAGCGGCCTCATCAGGTTTTTCTCTCTGCGCAGGCACGCATGGAGAGGGAAACGGCCTGCTGATGGGTGGCAACACGCGGATTTATCCGACCGGCGAGTATAGCGTGTTCTTCAACCTGAGATGCAATGCGCCCATCGGTTCAAAGCCGGTGGCACGGATCGATGTCTATGCGCCGGAAGAAGAAAAGGTGCTTGCGGAGCGCACCCTCACGCAGCGCGATTTCACACATTCCGGGGACTACAAGCTGTTCGAGCTGCGGTTCGCCATCCCCGATCCGACGCGCGTCGAGTTCCGCGTCCATTACCTGTGTGAAGGCGTGTTGCGCGCAGACTTCGCATACGTGATTTTCAGCGGGGAGAGGGACCCCTGCCCGCGCTACGAGGCCGAGGATCTTTTCCACATCGGCTCGTGCGTGGAGGATCCAAATTCCTCGGGGGGATACGCAATCACCATCACGAAGGATGAGGATATCAACATGCCAATGGTCAGCGGCCCCGACCGGCTCTATCCGCCAGGGCGTTACAAGGCCAGGTATTATCTCAGGGCCGGGGAATGCGAGGGGGGCGTGTTGGCCAGGCTCGCGGTCTCCCCGGGGTTTGGCGGCGCAGCTATCGCGGCGAGGGACTGCATGCGAGGCGAGATCGCGGAGGGGGATCGTTATGCGCCATGCGACATATCATTCGAGATAACCCGCGCGACGCCCATTTCCTGCACGCTGTGGCATTTCAACAGGGCTATCCTGTCACTGGATAAAATCGAGATCGAAAAGATCCCCCCAGGAGATTTTCTCTCGCATGCAGCCGATGACAAACTCGCTCGGTAGACTTCGGGATATCATCGCGCACAAACTATGCCATCGGTGCGGCTCATGCGCCGGGATATGCCCGACCGGCGTGATCCGGCCCGGTCGGGATTACTATCCCGAGTGGGAGGGAAGAGAAAAGTCCTGCACCGACTGCGACCTCTGCGTGCGTGTGTGCCCGGGCATTGAGTTTTCGTTTCCCGGCAACGCGCAACGCATATTCGGGAGAACCCCGACCGCCGCCGATACGCACGGCCTCTTCCTCAAGGCATACATCGGTTACGCGACCGATACAGCACTGCGCGAGGGCGCGACCTCGGGCGGCCTCGGTACGCAGATCCCCCTCTGGATGATCGGGAGCGGAAAGGCCCGGGGGGCGTTCGCGGTGGTGGTGGACGAGGCGTGCCCCTGGAGGCCGAAGGCGATCATCGCCAGGACATCCGAACAGCTTTTTGCCGCGCGCCTGTCGAAGTATCCCGCCTGTCCGGTCAATCATCTCTTCGCGGATATTAAAAATGAAACGGGCCCTTTCGTGTTCACCGGCCTGCCGTGCCATATCCACAGCGTCCGGAAGATCGCGAGCCTGAACCGGGCGCTCGGCGACAAGATCGCCCTCACGGTCGGTCTCTTCTGTCACTCATGCCTTGAGCATCAGGCGATCAGGGATATATTTGAAATCTATGGCATAGATGAAAAGACGATCGATCGAGTTGAATACAGGGGCGGAAAGCTCCCGGGGTATATCCGCGCGCTCACGAAGAGGGGAGAGTGGGTGTATCTCCCGTATCCGCACCTCGGCCCTGATAAGTATCGCCCGAACGCCAAGGAGTGCCTGACATTCTTCTTTAAGTTCTATTCGCCTCCGCGCTGCCGGCTCTGCATTGACGCGAGCGCCGAGTATGCCGACATCACGATCGGCGATCCGTGGTACAAGGGGTGGGAGGCGGATGAGAAGCTCAGGCAGGGGTACAGCCTCATCATCGCCCGCACGGAACGGGGATTGCGCGCCCTTGAAGAAGCCCAGGCCGCCGGCGTCATTGCGCTCGAGCCATTCCCGGCCGATAGAATATCTCTCAGCCAGGTTGCGATGGTCCGCCACAAGAAGATGCGTGCTGAGCACAACATCACGCGTCGTATGCGCAAGGGCTTGCCGGTCCCTTCGTACGGTTTCTATCCTGGCGCGAGTATCTCTGATAATAAAGTTGTAGCGCACGCTTCAGTGTGCGCTCCATCTCTTGCTGTGCGCCTCCGCGCCGCTCTTCACTGCGCTACCTACTTCGCCGCCGACAGGCCACGCCTCGGCACACCTCTTTTCCGTTTCCTCCTCTCTCGCCCGGGACGTTATGTCGTCGGTGCATTATTTTTTCCCCGCCGCGTCCTCCAGGCGCTATGGGAGAAACTCAAACACCGGGCAGGCCGGCAGCGCTATTTCATGAAAAACAGTGGCGTGTAAATTATGCAAGGGGGGGGATCGATGGATGGGGAGAGAGAAGAGCGATACTACGACATGCT
>JAPLCY010000202.1 GCA_026391995.1 Candidatus Auribacterota bacterium | reverse complement strand
GAGCTATGCCGCCGGAGATGATATCTACTCCTCACCCGCCGTGACATCGACGGAGACCGTGTACATCGGATCGGACGATAACCAGCTCTACAGCATTGATTCACTCGGCGTGATCAGATGGAGCTATCAAACAGACGGTGATGTGCTATCCTCCGCGGCGGTGAGTACTGACACCGTTTATATGAGCACTAACACTGTGTATATCGGGTCGTGCGATAATAATCTCTATGCGCTATGGCAATACGGCGCGTTGAGCTGGAGCTATGCCGCCGGAGGGGATATAACCAATGCCCCTGCCCTCTCCGCCACCAGCACGGTCTATATCGGCTCAGATGACACCCGTCTCTACAGCCTGGATTCCCCCGGCACGCTCAGCTGGAGCTATGAGACAGCCGGTATGATACTCTCCTCGGCGAGCGTGGGCACCAACACTGTCTTTGTGGGGTCGTCTGACAATAACCTCTATAGCCTCCGGCAAAACGGTGCCCTCCTCTGGTCCTATGCCACCCAGGGAGCTGTCGAATCCTCTCCTGCCTTGAGCGGAACAGAGACGGTCACCATCGGCTCCAACGACGACTGCCTCTACACTCTCGATTCTGTCGGGGCGCTTCTCTGGAGCTATACGACCGGCGGGGTAATATCATCCTCCGCGGCCATCAGCACCGAGACGGTTTACTTCGGTTCAAAAGATAACGTCCTCTATGTCGTCGGCCCGACGAGCACGCCGACAATCACGCCGACGATCACGCCGACGGAGGTGCCGCCAACGAGCACGCCGGTGCCGCCGACAGAGACACCGGTGCCGCCGACAGAGCCGCCGGTGTCGCCGACAGAGACGCCTTCTGCACCCACATCAACGCCCACGGTCACACCCATCGTCTTTGTGCCGTTCAACATCAGGCTCGTGCCTCCTGTGCAGCGGCCGACGGGCATCCTTAGCATCTTCATAGATGTCACGGTTAAGGACACCATCTATGCGGGAGTCCCGTGCCTCCCCTACATCGCCGTCAATGCCGGGGGCAAGTTGTACTACATCGTGAGCGGCAACAAAATCACGACCAAGAAGACGCCGTACATGAGCAACGGGAAGAAGAAATACTTCCAGTTGTACGATAACATCGTCAATCTCTATGCGGCCTCTATACCCTTCTCGGGCCTCGCGCCGGGGCGCTACTGGGTGTACGGGGCGCTGCTGAACAAGCAGGGCGCACCGCTCGGGCCGTTCGCCGAGAGGATCCTCACCATCGAGTAGCGCGCGGGCGCTGCTGATAGTTCCAGCGGCGGCGGGCACACACGCCCGCCGCCGCTCTCTTTTTGTGCTTCAGCTCCGGGGGCGCATTTCATAGAATGGTGACATGGAATGCGCCCTCGCCCGCACAATCAGGATCGGCATCGTCGTTATCCTGATCCTCGTTCCGCTCATCTATTCGAGCCAGACGCAGAACTCGTTCGCCGTGCCAAAGAAGGCCTTCTTTCAGCTCGCCGTGGCCGCCCTCCTCACGCTCTTCGCCCTTCGAATCATCGTCGCACCCTCCTGCCCCCAATATCCCAAAGATGTAGAACAGAGCACGCCAGCCATAGTTGAGGAGCAGCATGGGGGAGATAAGCAGGCCATCGGCCTCAAGCTCTTGTACGAAGGCAGCATCAGGGAGTCATCCACACTCCAGGAGATGGCGACCTGGCGCTGGAGCATCCTCGGCACCTTCGGAAATGCCAACCACATGGCGAGCTACCTCGCCCTCTCATGCCCGCTCCTCTTCGTAGCGGCGCGGGGGGCGCGGGGCCCGGCCCGCGCGCTCGCCTCACTCGGGCTGGCGGCGGTCCTGAGCTGCCTCGCCCTGATCGGCGCGCGCGGGTCGTGGTGTGCTGCTGCCGCGGGCCTCTCCCTGCCGCTCATATACGGAGCCTCACAGGGACGGGGCGTGAATCTGCGCCGGGCCGCCGCTGTTCTCCTTATCTGCGGCGCGGTCATCGCCCTTGTCGCCATCCTCAGGCCGAAGGTGACACACGACCTTCTCGACCGCCTGAGCATCGCCTCGCTGAGAAACCCCACCGGCTCGACACAGTTCAGGCTGCTGACATGGCGCGTTTCGCTCGATATGATCGCCTCGCGTCCCCTCGCCGGGAGCGGCCAGGGGACATTCAAACTCCTCTTCCTCCCCGCCCTCGCCGACCATATGCGGGGCAGGGACC
>JAPLCY010000327.1 GCA_026391995.1 Candidatus Auribacterota bacterium | reverse complement strand
ATTGCGGACAGATGGGTGAGCGAGTGCGACGGACTGCCGGTCTTGTATGCGGCCCGCTCGCCATGGTCATGGTGCTGGCCTGCCCGGTCGAGGGGCTCAATCGCTCGGCCCACCGGTTGCTGGCGATTCTTGCCCTCGTGGTTATCTTCTGGATAAGCGAGGCGATACCCATCCCTGTCACGGCATTGCTTGGCAGCGTGCTTGCGCTCCTCATGGGCGTGGCCCCGGCGAAAGAAGTATTCGCGCCGTATGGCGACCAGATTATATTCCTGTTTATAGGAAGTTTTATCATAGCCAGGTCGATGACGGTCCACGGCCTCGACCGGCGCTTCGCCTCGTCGGTATTGCGCCGGTTCCATGGAGGTGCCACTCCGGGCACGCTCATCGTTGCGCTCGCCTGCATCTCGGCACTCCTGTCAATGTGGATGAGCAACACGGCTGTGGCGGCGATGATGATGCCGCTCGCGGTCTGCGTCCTTGCTCACTGCGGCAGGGGAGACGATGAACGCAGATCCATCCTTGGCGCCGGTGTGCTCGCCGTGGCATACGCGGCTTCCATCGGCGGCGTCGCCACCCCTATCGGTACGCCGCCCAATCTCATCGCCCTTGGTTTTTTGCGGGACACGCTTGATGTCCACATTTCGTTCCTGCACTGGATGTGCATCGGCGTGCCGCTCGCGGGCGTGATGATGATGGGGCTGTTCGCTTTGATGTGGATGGGTCGCAGCGCGGCGCACGTGGTTACGGGAGAGTGTATACCGGATCTGGGAAAGTTCTCGCGGGGCGAGCGCAACACGCTCATGGTATTCGCCGGCGTGGTTCTCCTATGGCTGCTGCCGGGGCTCTTCAGCATCCTCATGGGAAGCAACGCCCCGCTGTGCAGGTGGTATGAGGCGCGGATTCCCGAGGCGTCCGTGGCGCTGCTCGGGGCAATCGCCCTCTTTATTCTGCCGGTGAATATGAGAGAGGGGAAGTTCACGGTCAGCTGGGAGGATGCGGTGCATATCGATTGGGGGACAATACTGCTCTTCGGCGGCGGGCTTTCTCTCGGCACCCTCATGTTCAAGACCGGCCTGGGGGAGGCCCTCGGGAGGGCGCTCTTGCGCTATACGGAGGGCGGGGGGCTGTGCGCGGTGACAGGCATCGCGACGGTGACCGCGGTCATCCTCACCGAGTTCACCAGCAACACCGCGGCGGCGAACATCGTGATCCCGGTCGCCATCGGCCTCGCGAAGGCCATGGGGGTATCGGCGGTGCCGCCGGTGCTGGGGGCGTGCTTCGGCGCGAGCATGGCGTTCATGCTGCCGATTTCAACGCCGCCGAACGCGATCGCCTACGCCACGGGGGCGGTCAGGCTGCCGCGGATGATCATGGTGGGATTGCTGCTCGACGCTTTGTCGATCGCGGCGATAGTCGCCGTGCTCTGGTGTGCGGGCGTCTGCGGATTGATCTGAGGGGATGGCCGCCCGGGTCAGCGACGCTGCCGGAGCTCACGTTCGAGCTCCGCGATTCTCGCGCGCAGCCGCTCCTTCTCTCCCGTCTTCTCCTTGCCCCTGATACGGACAAGGATGCCGGCCACCACGAGCATGAGGATCCATGTGATGATGCGGCCCGTGCGGTCAGGGTCGCTGATCATGCTCATGTTCTGCAGCACGCCGAACAGACCGATTATGAAGAGCAGTATACACCAGCCGACCATTGCCCACCTCCCGGTATTTCCCCGTCGCCTGATTACTGCTCGCGGTTCCTGTATATCGGGCGGACCACGGAGAACAGGCGCAGCGGTTGCCGCGTAGTAGTATCAGAATATCAGTGATGAGTATGAGGGAATAGGGCGTTCCTGTAAAGCCGATTTTTACCGGACTACCCCATTTCCCGAATTTCGAAATCCCCCCTTAAAAAAAGAGGGGATGGGCGGGATTTGCCTGAAAACTGGCTGGATACATGGAATTCCACACGTTACCACTCGTGTATGTGTAGCGTACGCTACTCCGTAACGAGTTGAGAATATTTATGCGCAATCATGGGAGAGCCCTGGATTTTTACTCTTCCTGCTCCGCGAAGCGATAGTGCGCCTGGGCCCACACGATGAGCGGTATGGCGCTCAAGCTGGCAAGCCCGGCGATCATGTAGGGGACGACGTAGCCGTACGCTCCGCCGATCGTGCTAAAGAGCCACGACCCCAGCGACTGGGCTCCAATCATCACCACATACATAGAACCGCTCGTTCCCCCAATGCGATCGCGCGGGAAGAGCCGGGCGATCCCCACGTAGGTGAAGATGACGAACGCGGCGTCCCCGAACTCGTGCACCAGCCTGAAGAGGAATGAGAACAGCGGCGGCCGCGCGACGCTGAAGAGTATGATCCCAACCCCCGAGCAGAGGATCGCGATGATGGCGAGGCGCACTGTGGAGGCGCCCCGGTCGCGACGCCAGCCGAAGAAAAAGGTGGAGAGGGCGAGGAAGAAGATCGGGAGCCCCATGAATATCCCGGACGCGGCGGTGCCGAGGCCGAGGTTCTGTTTCAGGAACGGCGTATAGCAGGCGACCTCGGCCCCCCAGTGCAGGTAGAAGAGCACGAGGGCGATCGAGAA
This sequence comes from Candidatus Auribacterota bacterium, assembly GCA_026391995.1. Taxonomy (GTDB): domain Bacteria; phylum Auribacterota; class Tritonobacteria; order UBA1439; family UBA1439; genus JAPLCW01. The sequence continues at coordinate 5,541 of JAPLCY010000327.1, read as the reverse complement.
GAGGAGCACGCGTTTCCGCGCGAGATCGCGGATGTATCGTGAGAGTGGGGCCACGCTCACTGATGCCGGCCGGAGGGGGATGGCAAAGGCGGCGAGGATGAGCATCAGGGCGGCGGAGGCAGCGAAGACTGTCCGGAAGTCGAGCCGTGTGAGGAGGAGGCTGCCCGCGATGATCCCGCAGGCCATGGAGAACTGGTAGGCGAAGTTGAAGAGGCCGATCTCGCGCCCCTGGCGATCGTCGTCGTGTGTCTTGAGGAAGAGCGCGGTCATCGTGATGCGTATGCTGTTGCTCCCCAGGCCGCCCGCGAAAAAGACCGGCAGGAGCGAGACGAAGCGCGTGCAGCGCATGAGCCCGAGGAAGAAGAGGGCCATAAAGAGCAACCCGCAGACCGTGTTCCCGCGCGCGCCAAAACGGTCTTCAAGGCAGCCGATCAGGAACGAGGTCAGAAGCGCCGTGGCAGTGAAGATCAGGAGCAGGATCCCGATGGCATTCCCCCCGAGCCCCAGCCCCATGAGGTAAAGTGGAAGGAAGAAGTAGCTGAAACTGAGCACCGCCGTGTACGCGGTATAGATGAAATAATTCAAAAATCGTGTCATGGGGACACTCTTTGCAACATGTTCCTATCCAATCAATAAAAATGAAATATATATTATAAATCAGAGGTATCTTTTACCGCGACGATCGATTATGGGGCGCCCCTTCTTAATGACAAAACTCTCTTTGAACTGTGTTCCGCCGATAACTGTGCAAGTGCTTCTAAAAAGATCCAAATCATCCCGTGGTTCATCGGCCAACCAGTTCTTATAGTCCTCCCATGTTTTATCTTTTAGTAGAGGATCTGGCGTGGTAATCATATCGAGTTTCCCGGTTGTATAAAAGTGGGCGCTTGACCAGGGCCATTCCCATGCTGCCGTTGCCAGACCTGCGCGGACAGGATTTCTTTCTACGTACCTTCCGCATTTCAAAAGATAAGATTCTTTTTCAATGGCCTGGCTTTTGAAACGATTCTGAAAAAGACGTCCCACAGTATCATGCCGAGAATGATATTTCCATGCATATACTTGTTGTAGACCTCCGATGATTTTCGAAAGTTGGTCAGGGTGCCTGCATTCAATAACAATATGGTAATGATTTGGCATAAGGCACCAGTGATATATTGAAAAATCTGCTTTTCCGGCATAGCGCTGGAGAATCCGGGTAAAATCACTATAGTCATCCGGCGCATGAAATATCGTTTGCTTGAGAATACCTCGATTGATCACGTGAAAGAAGAACGATTGTTTAATCTGATGGCGGCGCGCTATTCTAGCCATGACAAGCCTCCGTCGAATAGGAAAGTTAATAAATATATATTTGATTATAACTATTTGCAGAATAGCTAATTACTAAGAGTGTCACCATATTGTGATATATCTTTTATGACAAGCTGGATGCGCATGAGGCCGTTCCATTCGTTGCTGCGGGGGGAGAAGGCGATGTCGACTAGCCCGTCCGTGAGCGAGGGGAGGCGTCCGGCCATATTCCATCCGACGCATTCGAGAACCGCGCCCCGCCCTGCGGCAGGCGCGACAGTGAATCTCACGTGCGCCCCGGTTTTCCCCATGGCGCGTGGGCCGTCGACGGCGCGCACGCCGCGGCAGGCGAACACGGGCATGGGATTGCCGGCGCCACACGGTTCCACACGCTCAAGCGCGCGCAAGAATTCGAAATTGATTTCCCCGAGGTCGATCATGGCGTCCACCGTGAGGCTTGGGATCAGATCCTCCTCTGTGAGTAGCTCATCGGCGAGATCGTTGATTTTTTCGCGGAAGAGATCTATATGCCCCACGGGCAGGGACAGGCCGGCGGCGTGGCGGTGGCCGCCGAACGCGGAAAAAAGCTCCCTGCAACGGGAGAGGGCGCCGAAGAGATCGAAGGAGGGGATACTTCTCGCGGAGCCGTGCCCGTGCCCTCCGTCAAGGGCGATCACGACGGCCGGACGGTGGTAGCGTTCAAGGATGCGCGCCGCGACGATCCCCACCACTCCACGGTGCCAGCCCTCGCCCGCGACGACGAGCACTTTGCGGTCCTTTATCCCGGCTCCCTTTTCGATCTGCCCAAGCGCCTCATCGAGGATCTTCCGCTCGATCGCCTGCCGCTCGCGATTGAGTATGTCGAGCTCGCCGGCGAGCGACGCGCACACCGTTTCGTCTGATTCGAGAAGAAGGCGGGTGGCGCGCTCCGGCGCGCCGATGCGGCCGGCCGCGTTCAGGCGGGGCGCGAGCTGAAAGGCGAGGTGCGATGCGCCGAGGCGGGGCGCGCGGACGCCGGCAGCGGCGATAAGGGCCCGCAGGCCCGGAATCGGGTTGCGGTTAAGGGCAGCGAGTCCGAGGGTGGCGATGATGCGGTTTTCATCCCTGAGGGGAGCGACGACGTCGGCGACGGTTCCGAGTGCGGCGAGCTGGAGGAGTTTTTCCCATGGCATGGGAAGGGGGTGCCGCTCAACCAAGGCCCTGGCAAATTTCAGGACGAGCGCTGCGGTCACGAGCCCCTCGAACGGATAGGGGCATCGCTCCTTTTTCGGATTGACGACGGCGTTCGCGGGGGGCAGTTCGTCGCTCTGGAGGTGATGGTCGATCACGATCACGTCGATGCCGGCCGCGCGCGCTTCGGCAACAGGGCCGGCGGCCTCGGTGCCGCAATCAAGCGCGATGATCAGCCCCGCTCCCCGCTCCCTGGCGATACGTACCGCGCGACGGTTGAAGCCGTATCCCTCGCCGAACCGGTCCGGGTGGCAGAAGGAGTAGGCGAGGCCGAGGGTTTCGAGGATCGTCCCCATGGCCGCCGTTGAGGTGATGCCATCGACATCGTAGTCGCCGAAGAGCAGGATCCGCTCGCCCCTCTCGGCAGCCAGGAGGAGCCGCCTGACCGCGGCCTCCATCTCATCCATGAGCAGGGGATTGTGAAGGTCGGCAATCCTCGGCTCGAAAAAAACACGCGCCTGGGCGGGGGTGGTGATCCCCCTGCCCGCCAGTATTGCCGCCAACGGCCTGGGCAGAGATGCATCGCGCGCCAGTAATGCCACCACGCGACTGTCCGTTTCGCGAAGCTGCCACCGCATCCCCTGTGTCCCTCCACCGCTATTATACACCGGCACGGCGGCTTGGCCCATCCCCTTTTCGTGTGCTATAATGGTTCCTATGAGGCTCATCCCCGCGGCTCTCATCCTGATGACGTGTGCCGGGTGCGCCACCATTGCGCCCATGGATCCGGGCCCCTCGGCGGTGGAACGGCTGCGCGACATGGATCGTGATCTCACCCGGGAGGAGATGGTGTGGGCGGAGTCGATCGACGATCCATGGACGGAGCCAGAGCTCCAGCTCCGCTACACCGGGATGCAAGACCTCTGCCGCGACTGCGCACACCGCCGGACCGGCTTTGCCTCGATGGACGAGAAATGCCTCTGCGACCGCGTCCGCGATCCGTTCGCGATCTACTTCAACAGGCTCTCGGTGAAGGTTAATAATCTCGAAGAGCAGATCGAGCTCAAGGAAAAGGCCGCCGGTGGCGGGACGGGCACCGTTGCCCGCGAATACCGGTGCCGCCCCTCGAAAGAGAACCTGGAGAAGCTCCGCAGCATCTTTGAGCAGGTGCACCGCTACTATGTCGGGTGGCCGTATACCTGGAACCGGTACATCAATAAGTACCAGTTTCAGAAGGCGCGCGACGAGAATTTTCGAAAGGCATTCCAGGACCGGGATCGGGAGTACCTCGCTCTCGCGGGAAGGGCGGACGCCGATCCTCGTGACGTCCGCCAGGCGCGTCGGCGGGCCGAGTTCGCCTTCGGACGATTGAAAGAAGAGTACATTACCAACGACCTCCCTCATGCGGGGGAGGTGAACGCCCTGTATATGGCGCACGGCCTGGATGAGTATCACGAGCTCCTGAGACGGGAAGAGACGCTCGACCCTGAGCGGACACGATCGGGACGGCGCAAGGAAGTCGTCATCTTCGTGCACGGGTTGAGCGAGACGCGTGATTCTTGGGGGCGGTTCCCGATCCTGCTGGCGCACGAGGATACCATGCCGGGCGGCCCCGCCGACAAGTACTTCAAGGTGTACCTCTTTTCGTATGACACTGTCGAGGATTCGAAGAGTATCGGAGGATTTGTGCGTGAGCTCGACGGCTTCATAAAGGACATCCTCGCAAGAGAGCAGGTCGACGGCGTGCATCTCATCGGGCATAGCTTCGGCGCCGTCCTCGGATTGAAATACATCACTCAGGAGATGGATCCATTGCTGGGCGACGTTGACCGGACCGACGCCCACGCCGTTGCCGCAAGGATCCTGAAGGCCTATCGCGGGGGAAATGTCCGCCGGACGGTCACAAGCTTCATCGCCATCGCCGGGTCGCTTTCGGGGAGCGAGATCGCCAATATCGCTGGCGACCGCTTTATACCGCGGGAGCGGTTCTTCCGCCGCTCATTACCCCTTTTCCGCGGGGGCGTCCCCGGATATGGCGATATCCAGGTAAGGGAAAACCAGATCGGGAGCATGGTGAACCTCGACTCGTTCTGGAAACTCGACACGGAATGCCCCCTCTCCCCGGAGGGGCTTCTCGGGTTCCTTGCCGACGAGGAGAAGGGAGTGGCTGAACCCGCGCTCGCCGCGCTCCGGGCAGCGGCGGTGCCGGTGCTCTGCGTGGAAGGCGATCCGGTGAAGCTCCAGTCCTTTCTACATAAAGAGGGATTCCTGAAAATCGACAAGGTGCTTAATATATTCCGCGTGGACGGGGTGATCACTATCGCGGATTCGTTCCGCCGGGAGGAAGATGACGGCCTCGTGAAGAGCTACAGCGCGAACATCAACCACGCCTATTGTGTGCCCCCGGCAACGGATTTTGGCTACCGCGGCGCGGAGGTGCGGTATACCGATTACGGGCACTTCAGCATATGCCGCGCCAATTCCCGGGAGCACCACACCTACCGCTACGTCACTTCCTTTCTGAACGGCAGCCTGCTGCCGCAGCGAGATCCCGATCATCACCGGATTGATCTCTTCGGCGTGCTCCTCCGAGCCACGCCGGAGGGGGTTGATATACTGAAGACCCCGGAGGCGTACTTCATGCCCGAGGAGCGGGTCGTCTATTCGAATAATGCCAAGCTTGTGTTGTCCCCGCTGGCCGTGGAATGGGTGGCGGACCGCGATCGGGGAAACGCGGTCTGGCATGCGGGCCCGCAGTGGAATTGGACCACCGGCGTGTGTTTTTACGAAGGGCGGATACGGGATCATGCCAGGTCCGCCTCGGTGACCTTCAGGCTCCGGGCTGAGGGATATGAGGAAAGGCTCGTGACGGTTCCGGTGAGACCGGGTGAGGTAAGCTACGCGGTGCACGTCTCGTTGAAAAAGAGCGGAGGTGCGTGATGAAGCGATTCCTGGCGATTTTTGCACTGATGTGCGCCGCCTCCCCGCTGCATGCCCTTGATCGGGATGGCTACAGTATCACGCCCGGGGGAGGTTGCTTTTACGCCCTCCGCCATCGCCCCGTGGACCGGCCGGCGA
>JAPLCY010000283.1 GCA_026391995.1 Candidatus Auribacterota bacterium | reverse complement strand
GGGGCGTATGCCATCGGCGTTGACTTCTCCGCCGCATCCATGGCGTTGTGCCGGGAGACGCGCGCGCGCGTCGCGGCTGCGCCGGGGAGAGCTGCGTTTGTACAGGCGGATGCGACCCGCCTGCCGTTCGGGGACGAATCTCTTGACATCGTCTTCATGCTCGATCTCGTCGAGCACCTGCATATCGACGCGCTTCACTGCGTGGGACGTGAGCTTGCGAGGGTACTCGCCCCCGGGGGCAGGCTTGTCATACACACATCGCCGAATCGCCGATATTTCGACATCGGATACCGGCTGCGCTGGCAGCTTCACCGTGCAGTTCTCGCGCTGCCCGCGCGGCTCCGGGGAATACTCTTCGGCGAGGTCCCCCCCCTGCCGTTGAAAGATCCCCGATCCGCTCCGGGAGCGGGACCCGAGATGCATGTCAATGAGATGACCGCCCGCTCCCTGCGCCGTTTTCTTCGTGAGTGCGGGCTCAACGGGAAGGTCTGGCTCGCGTGTGATCCGCCGGTATACCAGGGCATCTCTCCCCTCCGCCGGTGGACATGGATCCACAGGCTCCTCGATCTCTGGCCGCTGGGGAAACACGCGCCCCTCAGGATGATTTGCTCCCCGCACATCTTCGCGGTGGCGCGGCGTGTCCCGGGACGGATGCCATGAAGATCGCCATCGTCCACAACCTCCCGTCGGGGGGTGCGAAGCGCGCCCTGCACGACCTCGAGAAATGCCTGCGCGCCCGCGGCCATGCGCTACACCTCTATACCTTCGCAGGAGCCGATGAAGAGTATTGTCCCCTCGCGCCGTATGTCGAGCAGTCCCGCACCTTTCCGGAGCCTCCGGCACCCTCGGTCATCGTCGGGGCGCCGCTGCTCAGCGGCTACCTGCTGCTGTTCCGACGACTGCGGCTGATTTATTCCATGCGGATCCACTACCGGCGGATGGCAGTTGCGATCGACCGCGGCGGTTACGATTTTGTCTTCGTCCATCCGTGCCGCGTGTTCAAGGCGCCGCTCCTGCTTCCCTATCTACGCACCCCCTCCGTCTTCTTCGCCCAAGAGCGGCTCCTTCTCACGCGGCTGAACGCCGGGGCCTTGAATGCCGCCACTCTCATCCTGGCGAACTCCTCGTACCAGGCCGCCGTGCTGACACGCATCTACAGAGTGAACCCCGCAGTCGTGCACCTCGGTGTGGACACCGACCTCTTCCATCCCCTCCCCCGCGCCATGCGGGAGAAGACGGTGCTCTCCGTCGGCATGCTCAGCCCCTACAAAGGGCATGACTTCATTCTCCGCGCCGTCGCGAGGATGCCTCCTGCCTCGCGCCCCTCGCTCACCGTCGCGGCGAACGCCGGGGGGGACCAGACGCGCCGCCGCCTGATCGCGCTGGCGGAGAATCTCAAGGTTAGCTTGCGGATCGCGACGCGTGTGGATGACCACGAGCTCGTCCGTCTCTACAACGGCGCTCTCGCCCTCTGTTGCGCCCAGGTGCGGGAACCGTTCGGCCTTGTGGCGATCGAGGCGATGGCATGCGGAACCCCGGTGATCGCGGTGCGCGAGGGCGGCCTGGCGGAGAGCGTCAGGGACGGCGTCAACGGGATTCTCACCGAGCGGGACGAAGAGCAGTTCTCATCCGCGTTGAAGCGGCTCCAGGGGGACCGGGGATTGTGGAACCGCTGTGCCGAAGGGGGTATCGAATCGGTGCGCCGCTACTGGAACATCGATGCCGCGTGCGAAAGGTTCCTGAAAACGCTCTCCGATGCCGGTATCGCGCCGGGATCGCGTTCCCGAATTTCATCCCCCGGTATCCCTTCGGCAGATGAACGCCATGGTCCACCCGTGCATCACCGGCGCTCAATCAATCCCTGAGGCATCGGCCCCGCGCCCGGGGCCGAGACTACCGGCGGCGAGCTCCGGTGGATGAGCGTGAGGAGGGCCGCCAGTATCCAGAAGTAGGAGATCGTCTCCGTCGTGTTGAAACGGCACCCGAAAAAGTTCGCCACCCAGAACCCCACCATCCCCGTCGCGTACCCCATCCCGAGCCCTGCATAGAGCTTGTCGGGATGATAGTGATATATGGCGAGGGAAAGGTTGAAGAGCTTGAAGGTTATCACGATGAACACCACAAGCGCCGGGATCCCCATCTCCGCGGCGATGAGGATGTAGGTGTTATGGGCGTCCATGCCCCCCACGCCCGGGTCATACTGGCCCACACACAGCGGGAACTGGCCGTAGCCGGTGCCGAGGATGGGGTTTGCCATGATCACCTTGAGCCCGGCTGCCCAGACGGAGAGACGTCCCTGGCTGGACTCCTCGATGTGCCGCTCCACCATCCCATAGCCCGCGTCCACCTCCACCACCGTCCCCCGAAGCCGCTCGACCGCGGATTGCGGCAGGAAAAGATCGGGTTTCACCCATACGAATAAAAGGCAGAATGCCACGAGGACGCAGGCCCCCCGGTGCCAGAGATAGGAGACATAGAGGAGCGTCACGGCAAAGGCGATGTAGCCCCCCCGGGAGAAGGTAAGCATAAGCCCCCGGGCGCAGGGGTAAAGGCAGGGGAGGAGGAGCCACGCCTTTAAATTCTCACGGTACATCTTCGCGTAGCTCACGAAGTAGAACATATAATAGGCAAAGAACGCCGCGAGGATGTTCGCCTGGTTGATCACCCCCGACTCCCGCCGCTCCCAGTCAAAGTGCGTCGGCGTGACCGTGTCCTTCGTGGCGAGAAACGCGACCATGAGGGTGCTCACCATGATGGCGAAGATGGAGTTCTTGATCCCGTCCCGGTCCCTGACCAGCCAACTCGCAAGGTAGTAGAGGATGATCGGCGTACAAAAGCGTTTTACAAGGGTAAGCAGCATAAACCAGTCCATCACTTCTCTCAGCGAGGCCCTGAAAAAAGAGATGAAGATGAGCAGCAGGTAGACCCCGATCAAGCGGTCAAGCTCCGTCCGGACGAAAAAGTGCCCCCCTTCCTTGACACTGCGGCAGAAGAGGCCGAAGATGCAGATGACGATGAGAACATTGACGATGTTGACCGCCGTCCCGTAGTCGCCGGGAAGCATCGAGCTGAACGGCAGGTAAAAGAGCAGGACGTAGAACACTAAGTCGACGCTGATGACCGACACCAGGAGCAGCAGCACCTCCCCGATCACGATCCCCATCAACCGGAGCAGCTCGGTGCCGACGGCGCCGCGCCGCGCCATGGAGGCGATCTTCGCGAGCGAGAGGAGCCCCACGAGCAGGCTGATCTTGATCCCGATACGGCTACGCGAAGGCGGGTTGGGCGGCTGTGGATACCCCTGCCGCATTACGGGCTGATCACGGTTCAACGTCCCTCCGCGACTATGATACCACAGGCCGCGGCCTCATGACGCTGCGGAAATGAAGCAAAACGGCAGGGCGGCATAAAACGCCGCGGCGCCTGCCAGATGTTCGACCGGCACACGCTCATCGCGCCGGTGCGCCATTGCAGGCTCCCCGGGGCCGAAGCCTATTGTCGGGATCCCATGGATCCCCGCCGTGGCGGTACCATTGGTGCTGAAATCCCAGATGATGACCTCCCCATTGCGGCCGGCGATTGATCGGTGCGCCGCCTGCGCGGCCTTCATAATGGACGCGTCATCCGGCGTGAGCCATGAGGGAAAATAGAGCTCCCGTCCCGAGGCAAGCCCCCGGTGACTGGTCCCCTCATAGCGGGGGACGGCGACCCTTCCGCCGTGGGGCGCGGCCACCGCCTCGATCTCGCGCATCGCCGCCTCCCTGGTTTCCCCCCTCGTCAAACGGCGGTCGAGATGGATGCGGCACCACTCAGGCACCGAACAGAGGGACGCCGCGCGCGACTCCACCGTGCTCACTGTCACGCTCCCCTTGCTCAGGGGCGGCGAGGGGCGGAGGGATGCGTTCAGCCGCTCGATGCCGGCGATGATCGGGGCCATCTTGTAGATGGCATTCTCGCCGAGATTCGGGGCGCTCCCGTGGCTCCCGATACCGGCCGTCTCGACAGTCATCTGGACCTTCCCCTTCTGCCCGCGGGCGATCTTCATTGCGCTCGGTTCTGTGATCACCACGGCGTCTGGCCTGAAATGTTCACGCTCGATGAGGTGACACCAGCAAAGCCCCTCGCATTCCTCTTCCTGAACGGAAATGACAAAATAGCAGCTGCACGCCGGGGCGGGCGATATTTCCTTGATGATCCGGACCGCCCCGAGCATGGCGGCGATGGCCCCCTTCTGGTCCGCGACGCCGCGGCCGTAGACGAAGCCTCCCTCACACACGCCTTCAAAGGGCGGGTGGCGCCATTCGGGTTCATCGATTACGCCCACGACATCCACGTGGGCGTCAAAGGCCAGCGTGCGGGAGCCGCTGCCGATCCGGGCAATCAAATTGCCCATCGCATCCACCCTGACCTCGTCGCAGCCGGCGGCACAAAACTCGCGCCGCAGGAATTCGATCGCCTCGCCCTCGCCACGGCTCGGGCTCTTAATACGGATCAGGGCACGGAGCACCTCCGCCATGTACTCCCGCAATGCGGCCGCCCGAGCAGCGATGCGCTGCCCGAGCAGCGCGCCGTTCGTTCTCATCGCGCCCCCCTCCCCTTCTCCGCAACGGCGATTACCTCGCGCTCGTGCCGCGCGATCAGCACGAATTCGATGTCCAGCATCCCCTTCGCCGCGGCTAGTAGCTCGAGGATCTCCCGCTGCGTCCAAACATGATAGTGGATACTATACTCCTCCGCAATGCGCCGCGAAACGGTCCGGGCGACCTCGGACTCATCGCCCACGCGCTCCACGAGCCTCACCCACTCCTCAACATGCTGCCGCCGTGACCATGCGGGTCCCTCGCGATAATCCCGCTGGAGGTGCGTGAGCGGCGTGACGGGGCGCGCCGCATCGATCCCATAGCGCTTATCGGGCAAGCCCAGAAAGAGCACGCCGCCGCCCTTCAGCACGCGCACCATGTTGCCGAGGGCGCGTAGAGGATCCTGGCAATGCTCGAGGAAGTGATTGGCGATTACAAAATCTTGGCTCCCCTCCGGGATCGTCGCAAGGAGCTCGCCATCGTCGATGCTGTCGACGCGCGAGAACTCCCGGTCATGCAACTCCGGGTAGTGGGCCCTGAGCTCCTCGACGGTCCGCTTGTCGACGTACCTGACCCGCGCGGCGGACGGCACCCTCAGGGGGGCGTGAAGCGCGCCGATCTCGATCCCATCCCCCCTGACATAGAGGGCGGCTATCGTTTCCCGGTCAAGGCGGATCAGTCTCCGCGCGAATCTCCGGACAAGGGAGGCGCACTTCCCCTTGAGAAACGGCACGGTCCTCGGCATGGAGAGGGAACCACCCGCGGCATCAAGGCTGAGGGGGGCGATCAGGATCGCCTCGCCCTCACCGCGGCTCGGGCTCTTAATACGGAGCAGGGCACGGAGCGCCCCTACCATATATTCTCTCAGCGCCGAGGCCCGCACAACGATGCCTTCCCGATCACGCACTCCCTCCCTTGTAGTCGTGCATTATTGGCTGTGATACCCCGGAGAAACCAGCAGGAATAATGTCCGATTCTTTCGCCAGCCGGCATGAGGAGGAAAATCGCATATATAATAAACAGTAATGCATCGCTCACACAAGCAAATTCATCAGGAGAAACCATCATGCGAGGGGGGTGTCTTTGGATCCCCTACCCGCGGAAACGGCTATCGAGCATTGAATAATATCGATGAGGAAGCCGAGGGTCGCCGTGGTGTACCCTCGCGAAAGCGGGGACGGGAACGCCCTATATATTACTCCCATAAGACTGAGGCTCTGTGGATAAAAGATTTATATTGAAAAATCACCGATGTGTCTATAACCTTAGCTTGGATTATTCATCAGACGAATAAAAGAGCAATTTTAGCATCATAGTAAGACTAACCGCGGATTCCGCGGTAAAACGTTAAAAGTTGGTGAATAGATCAGGTTAGGGAAGTGAGAGCATCATGCGCCGCTTTTTCAAAGAGAAGATAAAAGAGTTCCTCACACGCAGCATCATCCCCCAAAAGAAGATACTTCTCGTCGGGGGAGTTGACACCGATATCCTGTGCGCCCTCAACCCATCATACGGGGTACACGTCTGTGATCCAAGAACTACTATAGAGGATACCAGACGGCGTTACCCATCCGTTTCCCTTGCGTGCGGCGGATTTACACAGGTTAAAAGGGAGGTATTTGACTACGTTGTTTTTGACGACTACCTCCATTACGAAGATAACCTGCATGAGCTGTTCTTGCATCTGAAGCATTTCATAGATGGGGAGACAAAGATATTCATTATCTGTGTGAACCCGCTCACCATCTTTGCACTCAAGATCGCAGCGACACTCGGGATTGCGACACCGGAAGTTAACCGCAATATCCTCAGATTGGGCGACCTGGAGAATCTCGCCGGCATCTTCGGCTATGAGATTCTCGACCAGGGCTTCCGTTTCGTCTGTCCCTTTAACCTTTTTGGCATAGGTACATTGTTAAACATCCTCGTCCCCAGGTTGCCTATCCTCCGGCAACTGTGCTTCGGCCAATTCCTCGTCCTGAGATATCCCCGTCCCGCTGCTGCACAGCCGAGGCTTTCCTGTTCCATCGTCATCCCCTGCTTCAATGAAGAAGGCAATATCGCCGAATGCCTCGCACGCATACCGGAGTGGGGTGTCGAGAAGGAGATCATCGTCGTCGACGACGGCTCGACCGACCGGACAAAGGAGATCGTCGAGAAGATCAGCGAGACACAAAGGCATATCCAGCTGCTCTCCTATACGCCCAACAAAGGCAAGGGATACGCCGTCAACGAGGGCTGGAAGCTGTGCCGCAACCAAGTGCTCATGATGCTGGACTGCGACATGACGACCCCCCCGGAGGATCTGCCCATATTTCACCATGCAATGGAGTGTGGGGCGGAGTTTATAAATGGCACCCGCATCGTCTACCCGCGAGAAAAATATTCGTTGGGGTTCCTCAATCGCCTCGGTGTCACTTTCTTCGCCATCCTCATCAGCTGGATCACCCAACGGCGTATCACTGATACCTTTTGCGGCACAAAGACATTCCTCAGGAAACACCGGTCCCTCTTTAACATCGAGGAGTTTCTCTGGGGCGACTGGGACCTGTTTTTCGCCGCAGCGAGATACCGGATGAAAATGGTCGAGGTCCCTGTCCACTATATGGCGCGAAAAGCCGGCGCGGCCAAGATGCGCCCCTTCAGACATGGGACAAAACTGCTGTGGGCGTCATTGAAGGGTTTCAAATTGATACCATGACAGTACGAAGTGTGTGGATCAGCGCCTTCATCATATTCGCCTTTGCATGCGCCTATTTTTCAAATGTGCTGTGTCATCCCACCCAGATGATATGCGCTCCCCATTCAGACCTCGTCCGCGTCTTTTCCTTCCTCAGATACTTCGCCACAGAGTGCCTCCAGCGTTATGGCGAGTGGCCGCTCTGGAACCCGTATAGCTTCTCCGGATTCCCATTCTTCGCCGATGCGCAGGGTTTTTTGTACTATCCCACCTTTCTCCTCCAGATATTGTTTTTCAATCCCGACCCCTTCCTTGGCTTTCATGTCATGATTCACTTCTTTCTGGCCGGATTTTTCATGTACCTCCTCGCACGGGCGTTGGGAGCCGGGGATTTCGGCTCACTTGTCTCGGGCATTATTTTCATGTGTGCCGCGCTTGGCTTCCTCACCGCCTGTCCCGAGAAATCTGCCACCGTCAGCTGGATACCGCTCATCATCCTGCTTCTGCAGAGGCTGCTCGACCACACACGGCTTATCATTGCACTCACCCTGGCGGTATCCATCGCACTCCAGTTCCTCTGCGGCT
>JAPLCY010000104.1 GCA_026391995.1 Candidatus Auribacterota bacterium | reverse complement strand
TCTGGTGGGGGCACCGGATACCGGTCTGGTATTGCACTGTCTGCCAGAAGGCGGCAGGGCAGATTCCAAATTCCAAATCCCAAATCCCAGAGTTAAAAGAAAGAAAAGATGGAGCAGGATCTGGCATTATTGTTTCTCGTGAACAGCCAGAAAAATGCCCCACATGCGGTGGCACCGACCTCATCCAGGATGAAGATGTCCTCGACACATGGTTCTCCTCGTGGCTCTGGCCCTTTTCGACGCTCGGGTGGCCGGAGAAAACCGCGGATCTCGGCTACTTCTACCCGACCTCCACGCTCGTGACCGGCCCGGATATCATCTTCTTCTGGGTCGCCAGGATGATCATGGCCGGTCTCGAGTTCATGGGCGATGTGCCGTTCAGGGATGTCTTCTTCACCGGCATCATCAGGGACCGGCAGGGGCGGAAGATGAGCAAGTCGCTCGGAAACTCCCCCGACCCGCTGGATGTCATAGCTCACTACGGCGCCGACGCCCTCCGCTTCACGATCGCGCGCCTGAGCCCGGTGGGGCAAGACGTCTACTACTCGAACGAGCAGTGCGAGCTCGGCAGGAACTTCGCCAACAAAATATGGAACGCCTCACGCTTCCTCCTGATGAATCTCGGCGACTCCCCGGCGGCGGACTTCAAGGCATGCGACTTCAGCCCCGACGACCGCTTCATCATGAGCAGGCTCAACGAAACCGTGCAGCGCGTCACCTCCTCGCTCGACGGGTTTCGCTTCAATGAAGCCGCTGAGGCTCTCTACGAATTTTTCTGGAGCGACTATTGCGACTGGTATATCGAGTCGGTCAAGCCGCTCCTGCAGGGCGGGGCGGGGGAGGACGCCGCCCGTTCGCGCACCGTGCTGCTCAATTGCCTGGAGACGTTCCTCAGGCTCCTCACTCCGTGTATGCCCTTTGTCAGCGAGGAGATCTGGCAGATGCTGCCGTTGCCGGAGGCGGGGAGGCCTGAATCGGTGACCCTCGCCCCGTGGCCGAAGGCAGATCCGGCGCTCATCGATTCCGTGCTCACGGAGCGGGTCCAGCGGAAATTCGACGCGATACGCGCGGTGCGCAACTTGCGCAAGGAGCAAAATATCCCTCCCGCGGCGGAGGTGAATGTGATCGTCAAGCCGGCGAGCACGGGGGAAGCAGCGCTCCTTGAAGAGGGGCGCGAGGTCTGCATGAGGCTCATGCGGGCCTCAGGGCTCCGCATCGATCCCGACTTCACTCCGTTGCGAACGATGCCGACGGCGCCGATCAGCTCCGGCACGATCGTGTATCTTGATCTCGCCGCGAGTGTCGATCCCGCCGCCGAGGAGAAGCGTCTTCGCGACGAGCTCGCCGAGATTGACCGGGGGATCGAGGCGGTGACGCGCGAGCTCGGCAACAAAGATTTTACGCACAAGGCGCCCCCCCGAGTGGTGGAACAACGCCGTCAGAAAAAACAGGCGCTCGAGGAACGCCGCGCAAGGGTCCAGAGGGGCCTCGACGACTTGAAGACGTAGTGTTATATTCTCCATTTTTTGCCATTCACTTTTCACTGTAGTTATGCAATCCCCCTATCGAGTTTCTCAACGAAGGCCAGCGAATATTCGGCACCATCCACGTGCCGGAGCCCCCGTACGCCCCGCCCTTTCCCGCCATGGTGATGCTGCACGGTTTCACGGGAAACCGGATGGAGCCGCACCAGCTCTTCGTCAAGGCGTCGCGGCGGTGTGCGGGCGAGGGGATTGCGGTCCTCCGTTTTGATTTCCGCGGCTGCGGGGAGAGCGAGGGGCTTTTTGAGAATCTGAGCATCGCGGGAGAGATCGGCGACACGGTTGCCGCTCTCAACCTTCTCCGCGGTCGGCCCGATGTTGACGACAGCCGCATCGGCATCCTCGGCTTCAGCCTCGGGGGCGCAATCGCCGCGTGCGTCGCCGCCCGGGTGAGCGGCGTATCGTGCCTCATGCTCTGGTCGGCGGTCGCCGATTTGAAGACGGCATTCCGCGCCAAGGCACCCGAGGAAATCGTCAGGGGATTCGGCAAAAGGGAGATCCACGACTTTTACGGAAACGCGCTCAGCCAGAAGCTGCTCGACGAGTTACTTGTCTTCAATCCTGCCGAACACGCCCGCCTGTACCGGGGCCCGGCCCTCATCATTCATGGCAGTGCCGACACGAGCGTCGCGCCGGGGGATGCCGTGTGCTACCGGGAGGCACTGGGCAACCGGCCTGACGTCGAAATGCATATTATCCCTGGAGCCAATCACACTTTCGCGAGCCTTGCAGGGGAAGGGGAGCTGCTGGAGACCACGACCCGTTTCCTGAAACGTCATCTGGTGTGATCACAGTAGTGTTCTGTCTCAAAATATCTCACATCTATTCATCATTGCGGGTGTCTGCCTGCCCTGCCTGCCGGCAGGCAGGCGACAGGTAGGGATTGGACGGATCACAGAAAAATTAGCTTAATCCGCGGTTAAGGCATAAAAAGTTGGTGAATAAATCAGGCTAGATGCCCATGTTGCTCAGGATGTCTATTAATCGTCCCAGCGAAAATGTCAGTGTGAGGTGCGATTCTTCAAAATGCCTGGCAGACTCCCTGAGCCGGTCGATCAGATGCGCCTGCCGGTGCGGTGGAATATTTCCCTGTTTTTCCATCAGGGCATCTATTTCCTTCAGGACGTCCAGGATATGCTCCCGGGCGCGGGTATCGATCGCGTGAGGTTTTTCGAGTTCGGCGCGCAGCGCTCCAATCGCTTCGTGCAGCTGATGATCATTCATGCGGCACTCTCCTCTGAATTCGGCCCCTAGCAAAATCTATGATCCTGTTTAAAATCGGCAACACCACATTCTATTTTACAGAAATCCCGGTACCACGGCTACACTATTTGTTATTATCAAGCAATAGGCCAGTTATAGGGGGGATTTGCCTCACGAAAATGCGGCAAGAGCCCAAATGTACCCTCTCATGACTGATAACGCTATGCAAAGGCTTGATCCGGCAATAATAAAAGATCTCGTTGCGCGGGCCCTCGAGGAGGATATCGGGGCCGGCGACATCACCACCATCGCGATGGTCCCGCCCGCCGATGAGGCGAACGCGGAGATCCTCGCCAAGGAGCCGTGTATCATTGCCGGGCTCCCCGTGGCGGAAGCGGTTTTCCGCCAGCTCGATCCTCGCGTGGAATTCAACTTGCTCGCGCTGGATGGCAGCCACGCTGCGAGAGGGGAACGGCTGGCACTCGTGAAGGGGCCCGCCGGATCCATCCTGACGGGCGAGCGCACCGCCCTGAACTTCCTGCAGCGCCTCTCGGGAATTGCCACGTTCACCCGGGAATTTGTCCACCGCGTGAGGGACACCGGCGCCACGATCCTCGACACGAGGAAGACGACGCCCGGCCTGCGCCACCTGGAGAAGTATGCGGTCACGGCAGGTGGAGGGACAAATCACCGGATGGGCCTCTTCGACCGAATCCTTATCAAGGATAATCACCTTGCCATACAGGAGCGTTTCGGTCCCGACGCGATCGCCCGGGCGGTGACCCGTGTCCGCGCTGCGCACCCCGGCGCGGCTGTCGAGATCGAGGCGGATACACTCGAGGCGGTCGAGGCGGCTCTGAATGCCCGCGCGGAATGCATCCTCCTCGACAATATGACCGTCGGCGAGCTGCGCGAGGCAGTCGAACTTGTGAATGGCCGGGCCGCCACCGAGGCATCGGGCGGGATCACCCTCGACAACGTCCGCGAGGTCGCGCTCACCGGGGTGCAATATATTTCCATCGGCGCCCTGACACATTCGGCGCCGGCAGTCGACATCAGCCTCGAGGTGATGAAAGAGGTGCCATGATAACAGGTTCTCTTCCGTTTTGTGTGGGTGCTTTTAGATTTCCTCCCCCCTTGAGGGGGAGGATTAAGGTGGGGGGTACTTCAAAGGCATGTGATGAACTGTCTTCGACCAGAACGAGATCCAACGAGTACCATGAGCCTTTTATCTCACCCCCACCCTGACCCTCCCCCTGCAAAGGGGGAGGGGATAAAGGATTTATCCACACAGAATGGAAGAGAACCTGATCACATGCCTCTCAATTGTTCCCGCACATGGCGTTATCCGATGAGCGCGCACAGGGATGGCGCGGCGGAGGAAACGATCGAGGACCGTATTATACATTGCCTCCTGGGCGTGCGGACACATATTTCGGGCGAGGAGATTGCGCGGCTGCTCCGCGTCTCGAGAACCGCGGTCTGGAATCACGTGAGCAAGCTCAGGTCGCGCGGTTTCCGGATTGAATCCGTCCCACACCTCGGCCACCGGCTCGTTGAGGCCCCGGACCTGCTGCTGCCCTCCCTGGTGGCATACGGCCTGGAGACCCGCGTTGCGGGGCGCCGGATCGTGTATTGCGAGCGCACGACATCGAGCAGTGATGTTGCCGAACAACTCGCACGGGCGGGTGAGCCCGAGGGGACGGTGGTCATTGCGGAGGAGCAGACGAAGGGGCGGGGGAGGATCGGGCGCCACTGGCATTCCCCTGTGGGGAAGGGGATTTATCTCTCCCTCATCGTCCGTCCGTCGCTCTCCCCGGCGAAGGTGAGCTTCCTGACGCTGCTTTCGGCCGTCTGCGCGCAGGAGTCGATCGCCGATTTCGCGGGGGTGCGCGCCTTTCTCAAATGGCCAAACGACGTTCTGGTCGCCGGCGGGAAGGTGTGCGGCATCCTCACCGAACTGAACACCGAGGCGGACCGGATCAACTACGCGATCGTGGGGGTGGGGATCAATGTCAACCACTCCGCCCAGGATCTGCACGGTGTCCCCGGGGCCACTTCCCTGCGGCTTGAAGCCGGGACAGAGATTTCCCGGCTGGGGCTTCTCCAGTCTTTTCTGCGGGCATTTGACAGGCGCTACATGAGGCTCAGGGAAGAGCGCTACAAGGAGATCAGAGACGCGTGGCTTGAAGCATCAGCGACCGTTGGCCGGCGCGTCGCGGTGAAGTCGCTCGCGGGCGAGGGGTGCGAGGGAATCGCGACGGGTATTGACGAAGACGGCTGTCTCCTGCTCCGCCTCGACAACGGTACGACGCGCCGCGTCACCGGAGGCGATGTAACGCTTGTCGCGTGACAGAGATCCCATGTGAGGGACACGGTGAGAAGAAAAATCATAACGAGGCCCGTAATAGGCGACACACATCTGCGCTTCCTTGTAATCGACGCGGGCAACACCACCGTGCACTTCGGCATCTGCGAGAGGGATTCGATTGTCGATCAATTCAGGTTGCCCAGCATCGCCTCGATTCTCCACTGCGAGGGGCCCAAAATGGTGCGTCGCGCCAGCGGCGCGCGTCCTCTTGCCGGAGCGCTGATCTCCAGCGTGGCACCGAAACTCGACCCGGCAATCGCCGCCCTCTGCCGCCATGCGGGACTCACGCCGTCCTGGCTGGATCACCGGACCCCGGCCGGGATCAAGCTCCTGTATAAGAAGCCTCGGGAGATCGGCGCGGATCGGATCGCGAATTCGGTTGCGGCCAAGGCGCTATACGGGGCGCCCGCGATCGTTGTCGATATCGGCACCGCCATAACCTTTGATTGCATCTCGAAGGGCGGCGCATACCTGGGCGGCGTGATCGCCCCCGGCCCGCGCCTCGCCCGGGCGGCGCTGGCGGAGCGCACCGGGCTGCTGCCGTTCGTCGAGATCCAGACGCCGGGCAGTGTGATCGGTAAAAGCACCGCACACGCCATCCAGGCCGGCATGGTGTTCGGGACGCGCGCCCTTATCACGGGCATCGTGCGCGGGCTTGTGTCTGAAATGGGCGGCAGGCCGCATATCATTTTTACGGGCGGGCAGATCGAGCTGATCATCAGCGGATGGAAATATCCCCGCATCGTCGACCCCCTCCTGACATTGCACGGCCTCCGGATCATCTACAACAGACTCACAGGACGCACATAGCCCGCTGCCGTTTCGCCTGTTATTCGCAGCTTATAGCTTGGAACTTATAGCCTGGAACTTGTAGCTTACAGCTTATAACTTACAGCTTATAGCTTATTCCCTGCCACTGAATGAAGATTATCGTTGGCATGTCCGGGGGTGTGGATAGCGCGGTCGCCTCGCTGCTCTTGAAAGAGCAGGGGCACGAGGTCATGGGTACTACCCTGCGCATGGGGTTGTCATCCGACGACGGCATCAGGTCGGCGCGCGAGGTCGCGGGACAGATCGGGATCGGGCATCATGTCATGGATGTGGGCGAAGAGTTCAGGCGTCATGTGGTGAGCTATTTTTGTGACGCCTACCGCAGAGGCACAACCCCGAACCCGTGCGTGATATGCAATCCGATGGTAAAATTCAAAGCCCTTCTCGATTGTGCGGGGCGTATGGGCGCGCACAATGTTGCCACTGGCCATTATGCCCGGATTCATGAGGGGCGACTCCTCCGCGGCGCGGATAAAAACAAGGACCAGGCATATTTTCTTTCACGTCTTCCGCGGGCAATGCTCGGGCGGGTCATCTTCCCTCTCGGAGAGCTCCGTAAAGAGGAGGTGAAGCGGATCGCGGCCGACCACGGGCTCAAGGTTCACGGCCGGCCCGAGAGTCAGGAGATATGCTTTATCCCTGACAATGATTACCGCTCGTTCCTGAAGGCACACTGCGGCAGCTCCATTCAGGGGGGCGACATCCTTGACTGCAACGGCAATCTGCTCGACCGACATGCGGGAATTGAGTTTTTTACCATAGGACAGCGGGGCGGCCTGGGAATAACCTCTGCAACACGGCGCTATGTGGTCGCGATCGATCCGGCGCGGCGCTCAATCACGGTCGGCGGCATCGACGACCTCATGCGGCGCGAGATGCGTGTCCGGGAGATCAACTGGCTGGCCGAGCCGGCGCTTCCGGAACGGTTCAGGGCGCTCATCAAGATACGCTACAATCACCCCGGCGCGATGGGCACGGTAACGCCCGGGCCGGACGGCACGGCCGAGGTCTCCTTCGACCTCCCGCAAAAGGCCGTCACGCCTGGCCAGGCGGCGGTGTTCTATAGCGGCGTTCTGGTCATGGGGGTAGGGTGGATAGAATAAATGCAACTGCTCAGGATACAGAATTCTGGAGTCAGGAGTTACTATGAGGGCGCCGGCGGCGACATTTGAGGACTTGGGATACGGCGATGTTTCCAAGTTTGTATTTTGCATTTTTTCATTTCCAGGGGAGGGCATATGGCAGATTGCATATTCTGTAAAATAGCGAAAGGGGAGATCAAGGGAACGATCGTGCACGAGGACGACGACATGATCGCCTTCAAGGATATTCAGCCGCAGGCCCCGGTGCATATTCTTATTATCCCGAAAAGGCATATCAGTGGTTTGACCACGATTGAGAAGGGAGATGAGTTACTGGTGGGCAAGATTGTCGCGCTTGCGAAGAGCCTGGCGCACCGCTTTTCATTCTCGGAATGCGGATTCCGCCTCGTGGCCAATTCAGGGCCGGACGCGGGCCAGGCGGTGGATCACCTCCATTTCCACCTCCTCGGAGGCAGGAAGTTCACCTGGCCCCCAGGATAACACAAAGTTATCCACAAATTTTCACGGTTATCCACAGGCGTAGGGCACACTTACTAATGGAAGCACATTATTCTTTACACTTTTTGCCATGGTCATTGCGAGCGGAGCGAAGCAATCTCATGCTGCTCAATGAGTTAGGATTGCTTCGTCGCTGCGCTCCTCGCAATGACATGTCAAGTATTTAATGCTCCCTGTAATAAGTGTGCTCTACGGTGAAAGGGGTTTCATGCAATGTCCAAAGGGATTCAAGAAAAAGCAGGCGATTTACTAAAAAAACGCGATCTCACGATCGCCTTCGCCGAATCATGCACGGGTGGTTTGCTGGGCCATTTGCTCACCAATATCCCGGGAAGTTCCAATTACTTTCTCGGGGGCATTATCGCTTACAGCAACGCCGCCAAGATCAAGCTCCTTGGGGTCTCCCCCCGCACGCTGGCCGTGAAAGGGGCGGTCAGCGCGGAAACTGCATCAGAAATGGCGGCAGGCGCCAGGCGGGCCTTTCATGCCGATGTCGCCCTCTCCATTACCGGCATCGCTGGCCCCGGGGGAGGGACCAGGGAGAAGCCGGTAGGACTGGTGTACATAGGCCTTGCCGATAGGCATACCCGTTTCGCCGGACAATATAAATTCAGCGGCGGGCGCACCTGCGTCAAAGACCGGGCTGCCAGAGCCGCCTTGCGCCTTCTTATGGATTTTATCGCCGGAAAATCGGGTAAGCGCGTGAAGCACCGGGAGGCGAAATGAGCGTGCGGCTCTTTGTCGCCATTGAACTTGATGAGGCTGCCTGGCAGGCGCTGGGCCGCATCCAGGCGCGCCTCACACGTGAATTGCCGGCCGTACGGTGGGTGAAGCCCGAAGCCATCCATCTGACCCTTAAATTCCTCGGTGACACGAGGGAGGATGATGTGGAACGTGTCAAGGAATCCCTGAAACAGTCTGCCTCGGGGATTATACCGTTCGCTGTCCACCTTTCAGGCCTCGGCGCATTTCCGAACAGCCGTAATCCACGTGTGATCTGGGTGGGTGTTGAGGAGAATACCGGCATGCTGTCGCGCCTCGTGGAGCAGATCGAGGCTCGGCTTTCACCGCTTGGATTCCCCCGCGAGGAGCGCGGCTTCACCCCTCACCTCACCCTCGGGCGAGTGAAGGAAAAGGGCGGGGCAAGGGGATTTGAATCTCTCCTGCCGGCTCTTTCTAGATGCATTGCCCACGAGCATATTGCAAACGCACTATCCCTCATCCGGAGCGACCTCTCCCCCCAGGGTCCGACCTATACCACTCTCCATGCCGTAACGCTGGCTGCAGGTCAGTCTTGATACCAGACAGCCGGCCGGGAACGGGATAGGCCCCCCTTGAAAATAGTTGAAAATATTACGGAATAAAATGCCCGCTCATATCGTCCTATGTATGAGAGACGGGGAGGTAGTACATCCTATGTCATGACATGGGTGCCAAGGAGTGAAGGAGTGAGCGGGGCACAAGATTGCGCCCTCTGTTTTACGGTGTTGCCGCAGACTCTCAATGTTCGGCTTTCTCCTGTAGTAATCAGCGCAATATGTTATAATTTTTCGCTCTGGAAGCGGCAGGAGCCTGACACTAAACCAAAAACCAGGGGCGGCCGTCTCGTTCGCCCGGTGCGGCCAATACAGTTTCCCCGTAAGCGCAAGGAGGCGCTCAATGGCACAGAAGGACGATGCTCGTGTTGATCTAAAAGGAAAGGATCTGAAGGAGGATGACGGGAAGGGCAAGGCCCTCGAGGCCGCCGTCGCGCAGATCGAAAAGCAGTTTGGCCAGGGCTCCATCATGAAGCTCGGCAGCCAGGCTGCCAAGATTTCGATTCCGACCATCAGCACCGGAGCGCTCACCCTTGATATCGCCCTCGGCATCGGGGGATTGCCCCGGGGGAGGATCATAGAAATATTCGGTCCGGAATCGTCGGGAAAAACGACCCTTGCCATGAGCGTGGTCGCCAACGCCCAGCGGGCGGGCGGATCGGCGGCATTCATCGACGCGGAGCACGCGTTCGACGCGGCCTACGCGCAGAGGATGGGGATCAACCTGGACAACATGCTCATCTCGCAGCCGGACTGCGGCGAGGACGCGCTCAACATCACCGAGGTCCTCGTGCGCAGCAACGCGGTGGATGTCATCATCGTCGACACGGTGGCGGCCCTTGTGCCCAAGGCGGAGATCGAGGGGGAGATGGGCGATTCACACATGGGGCTTCAGGCCAGGCTCATGTCGCAGGCGCTCCGGAAATTAACCGCGTGCATCAACCGGTCAAAAACCTGCTGCATCTTCATCAACCAGATCCGCGAGAAGATCGGCGTTGTGTTCGGCAATCCCGAGACCACGCCCGGGGGAAGGGCGCTCAAGTTCTACTCCTCAATCCGGCTCGACCTGAGAAGAATAGAGAGCTTCAAGAACAGCCAGGGGGTCGTGCTCGGAAACCGCGTCAGGGCCAAGGTGGTGAAGAACAAGCTCGCCCCGCCCTTCCGTAGCGGGGAGTTTGAAATCTACTTCGGCGAGGGGATCTCACTCGAGGGGACGATCCTTGACGTCGGGGTGGAGCAGGAGATTGTCGAGAAAAAAGGCGCGTGGTTCCTCTACGGCACGGAGAAGTTGGGGCAGGGCCGCGACGCGGCACGGCAGGCGCTCAAGGGAAATGCCACACTGGCGAAGGAGATCACCGCTGCGATCTGGAAGAAGCTTGAACTTAAATGAAGCGTTATCTCATGGCGCTGGCGGCGATGGTGCTCTGCGCCTGCGCCCTGATCATGCTCGTCGCCTACTACGAGCGAGATCTGGTCGCTCCGCAGAGCGTGTACCGGGCCGCGGCGCGCACGCCGGAGCGATCGATCGACGAGATCGTTGAGGCGGTCGGTCCCGCCGTGGTGGCCATCGACACCAGGGAGCGGCGGGTCATCCGGCGCCGGGCCGCAGATCCGCTTCTGCACTATTTTTTCGATGACGAGGATCTCTTCACGGAGACGGAAGGGATCGGGTCGGGGGTCATCTTCGATCCCCGCGGCTATGTGCTGACGGTGGCCCATGTGGTCGGGCAGGCTGAAGAGATACAGGTCACCCTGGCCGACGGGCGGCAGATGGAGGCCTCGCTCTGCGCGATGGATGCTCACCGGGACATCGCCGTTCTCAAGCTGCCGGCAACGGAAATGCCGGTGGCGCCGCTCGGAGAGTCGGCGGGGCTCCAGGTGGGCCAGTGGGTGTGCGCCTTCGGCAACCCGTTCGGGACCGCCTCGATGAGCGCGCAGCCGTCGGTATCGGCCGGCGTCATCAGTGCCCTCAAGAGGAATGTGAGGGTCGAGGGAGGAGGGACCCACAGCGAACTGATTCAGACCGATGCCGCCATCAACAACGGTAACAACGGCGGTCCGCTGGTCGACCTGGGCGGAAGGGTCATCGGGTTGAACACGCTGATCCTCTCGTCATCGGGAGCATCCACCGGCGTGGGGTTCGCCATGCCGATAGATACGGTCAGGGAAGTGCTCGATGAACTCACTGAAACGTGTCGGAAAGCCGTCCCAAAGAAGGGGGCGGAATCTCAAAAATGGTGGCGCCGGATCCGGCGCCGATAATCAACAAAGGGCAATGGGCGCGGCCCTCAGGCTTCTGGGATTCCGGGGCCGCACTGTGGCAGAACTCCGGGGCCGCCTTGTTGAAAAGGGATATAGCGAAGGGGTGGTGTCCAGCGTGTGTGCCCGGTTGTGCGCGCTTGGATATTTGGATGATCGCCAGTTCGCAACATCACTGCTCAAGTCGTTTTCGGGAAACAGGTGCCGGAGCTCCTGGGTGATCCAGCGTGAGTTGTGCCGGCGGGGTATCGAGCCGGCCCTCGCCTGTGAGGTCGTGGAGAAATGGCACCGTGAAGAGGAGGTTTTTAACGCGGCGTGCGCGCTCGTGCGCCAGCGGAGTCGTGGATGCGCCGTGCGGGATGGGGACAAAACGCGCGCACGCATGCACAATCTCCTGCTCCGCCGGGGCTTTGACCGCGACTTCATTCATCGCGTCATGGCCGAGGCTCTTCCGGTGCGAGGGGATGAAGCGCCGGGGGAGTAGTCGTACCATGGCAGCGGTGATGATGCATCGGATGTAATAGTGGCCATCAGTACTGTCCGGTTATTTTAAGGAGGGTGCCTTCATAGATTTGCATTTTCCCTCCGGCTTCTTTTTACTGAATAGTACATTCTGAGAATGCGACTGATTTCAAATAGATTACGGGGCGATTACTCCGCAACTCATTGATCGTGAATAGATTATGTATTATCTGTAATGTGATAATATGAAATCAGCAGAGATACGAACGCAATTCATGGATTATTTCAAGCGGCTCGGGCACCACTATGTGCCGAGCGCCCCGCTCGTGCCCGCGGACGACCCGACACTCCTCTTCACAAACGCCGGGATGAACCAATTCAAGGACGTTTTTCTCAGCACGGGGACGCGAGGTTATACACGGGCGGTGAATTCGCAGAAGTGCATGCGCGTCTCGGGCAAGCACAATGACATTGAGGATGTAGGCGTCGATACGTACCACCACACCTTCTTCGAGATGCTGGGGAACTGGTCGTTCGGCGATTACTACAAGGGCGAGGCGATCAAATGGGCATGGGAGCTGCTCACGCGGGAGTGGAAGATCGATCCCGGGAAACTTTGGGTCACGGTGTACCAGGAGGACGGGGAGTCGGCCCGGCTGTGGTCCTCGGTCACGGGGATAGCGCCCGAACGGGTCCTGCGCTTCGGGCAGAAGGACAACTTCTGGGAGATGGCTGAGACCGGCCCCTGCGGCCCCTGTTCCGAGATACACATCGACATGGGGGAGCGGCACTGCCGGAGCAAGGGTGAGAAGGGCCACCGGTGCGCGGTGAACAGCGGTTGCGGCCGGTTCATCGAGCTCTGGAATCTGGTCTTCATCCAGTACAACCGCGCTGCAGACGGGACACTGTGCGAGCTTCCCCAGAAGCACGTGGATACGGGGATGGGCTTTGAGCGGCTCGTGGCGGTGCTCCAGGGGGTGGACTCGAACTACGCCACCGACCTCTTCCTTCCCATCATCAAGGCGGTCGAGGGAATCAGCGAGGTGCGCTATGACCCCGCGGGGAAACATGCGACGGCGTTCCGCGCGATCGCCGACCACGCCCGCGCGATGAGCTTCGCCCTCGCCGACGGGGCGCTCCCCTCGAACGATGGGCGCGGCTATGTGCTTCGCATGATACTCAGGAGGGCGGTGCGCTACGGACGCACCCTCGGCATGGAGGAGCCTTTCCTATACACGCTGGTGCCGGTGGTCGCCTCCGCGATGGGCGACGCGTATCCCGAGCTCAGGCAGCATCGCGAGCACGTGGGCAGGGTCATCCTTTCGGAGGAGGAGCGATTCCACAACACGCTCACCTTTGGATCAGAGCTCCTCTCGCAGATGATCATGAAGGCGAAGCGCGGGGGGCACGCGGTTCTCCCGGGCGAGGATCTGTTCAAGCTCTACGACACCTATGGCTTCCCCGTGGATCTCACCGCCCTTGTCGCAAGGGAGGAGGGGTGCGGCATCGACCGCGAGGGATTCGAGCGGCTCATGAATGAACAGAAGGAGAAGGCGCGCGCGAACTGGAAGGCGGCGCCCATGCCGATGGTTGCAGCAGCCTACAGGGACATCCTGAAGAGGGAAGGGGCATCGGCATTTTGCGGTTACGGGCAACTCTCCTCGGACGCCGTGGTGAGGGCGCTGCTCCACAGGGGAAAAGAGGCGGAGCGGCTTGGAGAAGGCCAGGAGGGTGAGGTTGTCCTCGATCGCACGCCCTTCTACGCGGAGTCGGGCGGCCAATTGGGCGACACCGGCCGGATCGAGGGCGATGGGGCAATGGGCGGCGTGACCGGAACTTCCGCTCCCCTCCCGGGCCTTATCATCCATTCAACGAAGGTAATCAACGGCGAACTTACCCGGGGACAGAAGGTGCGCGCCGAGGTCGACGGCGAGAGGCGCGCGGAGACGGCGCGGAATCACACGGCGACGC
>JAPLCY010000209.1 GCA_026391995.1 Candidatus Auribacterota bacterium | reverse complement strand
CGGCCAGGCGCAGGTCCCGCTGCGGCACCAGGGCGGGCCTGGTCTTCGGAAGCTCGCCCAGGCCGAAGGCGCCGGCCAGTTCCCCCGCCTCTGCCAGGATTTCCACGAGAGGCCGCCGGGTATGGTGGCGCTGCGAAAGCGTCACGTTTTCGATCACGTTCAAGTTGCTGATCCAGCCGCGGCCATCGAAGACCCGGCCGGTCCGCGCGCGCTGCTGCAGCACCCGCTCAGACGGCATGGCGGTCCACTCCTCGCCCTGGAACAGGACGCGGCCGTGGCCGGGGCAAAGCAATCCCTCCGCCAGGTCGGCCACAGGCAGCTGCTCATTGCCCGGCTCCACCCTGATGAGGGTCAGGCTGCCCGGCAGAAACCTCGCGCTGGCATGGCTCAGGCCGGCGTGCCCGAAAGGCGTCGCCGCAACTTTCACGTCAACGAACTCCAGGATCGGGTCGTTTTTGTCCATCGGCATTTCATGACCGCCCGTTCACGCCGCGGGGCGTAACAGCCTCTGCGGCGAACCGGATCACCGCACGTAAGTCAGCACGGAAACAACAGCCGAAACGATGAATAGCGCCGCGATGGAGCGTACTATCGCCCTCGTGGCAGCCTGCGGCACCTCCGTGATCGAATAGCGGACGCTGAGACCCTCTATGATGCAGATGCCCGCCGTGAGCAGGCCCGGGGCCAGGGTCTTGGCGAGAAGGTTGTACACATCCGCCTGCCGCAGGCCTCTCAGTACGGTAATCAGGAAAACCATCGGATCCATCGCGCCTGTGCCGGAGAGGATCCCGAAGGCGTAGCCGCTGGCAAATGAAACGATGGTGAACCAGACCGTCAGGCAGAAAACCGAAACGGACATCGCCAGGGCCCGCGGGATCGCGAGATAGAGCAGCGGGTCGATGCCCTGGGCCTCCAGCACCTTTATCTCTCCGAGCACTTTCATGTTGGCCAGCTCGACGGTCATGGCCGCGCCGCTTCGCCCGATGGCGATGAAGTTGACCAGGAGAGGCGCCACCTCGCGGACAATGACCGCGACAAGGACGCCGCCCAGGAGCTCAGACTGGCCGGCCCTCCCAAGCCAGAGCTGGACCTGAACGACGACCGAGATACCGGCCAGGAACGCCACCAGGGCGACGAAAGGGAGGGCCTCTACGCCCGTGAAAAGGACCTGGCGCGCGAAAACCGAGCGGGTGGTGCGCGGCCAGTGGCGCGTCCGGGCCGCCTGCCCGAGGATGGCCCCCAGGACGGCAAACAGGTGCGTGGATGCCCGCATCCGGGCGATGGCACGCTGTCCGATCGTTCCTATAAATGTCATGGGCGTTCACCGAGTTTTAGCACAATTCTCCCCCGGCCGACCATGGCCGCGCACCCATGCGGGCACACTGTAACGCCCACTGTAGCGCCGCACATTAAAGTGTGCGCTACGGTGTGCGGCACAACCACGCACAATCTGCGACGAATTGAGCAGATGAGACGGATTATCGGAGCAGTCGTATGCGCTACGGTGGTGGATGACGCCCGAAACACGCTACGCCGGCATTTCCTTGAGCAGCCTTCTCGGTTCGCACGGGGTGAGGCCGAGTGAGCGGTAGACCAGATCGACGACCCCGCGCCATTTTGCGCTGACGACGCGGTAATTGTCAGGGTCCACGATGCTCTCGCGTGTCAGTATATAGCAGAGATGGACGTTGTAATCGCCGTAGAGTGGATGCCCGATGACCAGTCCCTCCCAGGGCACCCCGCAGGTGATAACAATCTCATCGCTGTTCCTGGTCTGCGAGAGGAGGTATCCGTCCCGTATCCGCACGAGCTTCCCCTCCTCTATCCTGTAGATCCCCGCGGTGATCCCCCCCCGAGCCTCGAATATCCCCTTCTCCTGCGTATA
>JAPLCY010000045.1:3059-4496 GCA_026391995.1 Candidatus Auribacterota bacterium | reverse complement strand
GCCTGGACGCGCCGGAGAGAACAATCACGCTCGCCCGGCTCCGGACGAGAATTGTCCTGGCCTGCGCGATGATCTGCGCCCTGGCACTCGCGCCCCTTTCATTTTTCAGGAGCATCAAATCGGAGATCAGCCTCTCCCGGGGATTGCAAAAATTCCACGCAGGCGATACCGGCGCCGCTGAAGGTGAATTCGCCCGCGCCGTCCAGTGGCGGCCCGAGAACGGCAGGGCCCGGTTCTTCCTCGGCCTCTGCTATTCCACGAAGGGTCGGCATGCCGACGCGGTGCGGGAGATGCGCGCGGCG
The DNA here is from genome assembly GCA_026391995.1 of Candidatus Auribacterota bacterium. Classification (GTDB taxonomy): domain Bacteria; phylum Auribacterota; class Tritonobacteria; order UBA1439; family UBA1439; genus JAPLCW01. The sequence goes on along the minus strand of JAPLCY010000045.1, from coordinate 4,194 downwards.
CTGTCCACCTACCGCCGCCAGGCCATCTACCTCGCGCTGGGCAAGGAGTACGGGATGCTGGGCGACCGGGAGGAATCAGGGCGCTATCTTGACATGGCGCGCTCGATCCTTCCCCGCGATGCGGACGCGTGGGTCGAGAAAGGGAATCTCCTCTTCGGGCGGGGCGACAATACGGGCGCCATCTCATGCTACCGGCAGGCGATCCTGGCCCAACCCGGCCACGCCGCCGCGGCGCGAAATCTCGCGATCTCCCACCATGCGATGGGCCGGCTGGACGAGGCGATCGCTGCCTATGAGCGGGCGATCCCGCTCAATCCGGGCGACGTGGACATTTACGTGAATATGGGGGCGATTTATGCGCAGCGGGGGGATCGGGCGCGGGCAAGGGAACTCTGGATGAAGGCGCTCTCCGTTGCCCCGGGGAACCCCCGGGCGAAGGAAAATCTCAAGCGGCTGGAGGGGGAATCTGCCGCCGCTCCCGGGAATTAAACCACTTGTTGGGTTCTCTTCCACTTTTTGTGTGGGTACTTTTAGATCTCCTCCCCCCTTGAGGGGGAGGATTAAGGTGGGGGGGGTATTACAGATGCGTGGTTCTAGGTATTCAATGAGGACAAGTTAGAACCAAAATTCGGCACTCATTATCTCACCCCCACCCTCACCCTCCCCCTTCACAGGGGGAGGGAAAAAAAGGTTTACCCACACAAAGTGGAAGAAAACCACTTGTTGTAACACACATCCACTGGGACACTGGCACTGGAACTAAAACTGGAATTGGAACTCGTGCCGGAACTCGCACAGGAACTCGCACACTAAAGTGTGCGCTACGGTGTGCCCTACAGTATATGGCTGACGGCTGGCGGTCAGCGCTTAGCGCTTAATTTCACTGACTCACCTTCCAGCGGTCGATCTTCCGGTAGAGCGTCGCCAGATCTATCCCCATCAGCCGGGCCGCCTTCTTCTTGTCGCCGCCGGTCTCTTTGAGTATCCGCTGAATGTGCACCTTCTCCTTGTCGTGGACAAATTCCTTCAGGTTCTTCGTCTTGGCGACCTCGGTCAACTGCCCCGGGATAAGGATCTTCTCCGGCAGGTGCTCGAGCAGGATGTGGCCGCCGTCGCTGAGCGCTACAATGCGCTC
>JAPLCY010000045.1:0-3029 GCA_026391995.1 Candidatus Auribacterota bacterium | reverse complement strand
TGCGCGCGATCGCGTTTTCGAGCTCGCGCACGTTCCCCGGCCAGTCGTAATTCATCAGGACCTCGATCACCTGGGGGGTCATCTTGATCTCCACCGCGCTCCCGCGCTTGGCGATCGCCCGGCGCATGAAGTGCTCCACGAGCATGGGGATATCCTCCGGCCGCTCGCGCAGGGAGGGCAGGTCGAGCGGGATGACGCTGAGGCGGTAATAGAGGTCCTCCCTGAAGGTGCCCTGCTTTATCTTGTCCTCCAGGCGCTCGTTCGATGCCGAAATCACCCGGACATCCACCTTGATATTCTTCGTCGCCCCCACCGGCTTGACCTCCCGCTCCTGGAGCACCCTGAGCAGGCTCGCCTGGATCGCCGGGCTGGTGCTCCCGATCTCGTCCAGGAAGATCGTCCCCCCGTCGGCGGCCTTGAAGAGACCATCCTTGCCGGCGATGGCGCCGGTGAAGGCCCCCTTCACGTGGCCGAAGAGCTCCGATTCGAGCAGCGTTTCCGGCAGCGCGCTGCAGCTCACCGCCACGAACGGCTTGTCCTTCCGGGAGCTATTGTAGTGGAGCGCGTGGGCGACCAGCTCCTTGCCGGTGCCGCTCTCTCCGTAGATGAGGATGGTGCTGTCGGTGTCGGCGATCTTGTCCATCTTCTTGAATATCTTCTGCATCGCCTCGCTCGTCCCCACGATATTCTCGAAGCGATATATCCCCGCCAGCTCGCGCTTGAGGGTGATATTCTCCCGCGCCAGCCCGCGATGCGAAAGGGCGCGTTTCAGCGTCATCCGGATCTCGTCTATCTTGAACGGCTTGATGATGTAGTCGTAGGCGCCGAGCTTCATCGCCTCGACAGCGCTCTCGACCGTTGCGAAGGCGGTGAGCATGATCACCACCACGTCGCGGTCGAGCGCCTTTGTCTCCTGGAGGAGCTGCAGGCCGTCTATCGGCTTCATCTTGAGGTCGGTGACGACGACGTCGATCTGCTCCTCGCGCAGCAGGCGCATCGCCTCCTCAGGATTGGTGGTGGTGACGACCTCGTACCCCTCCCTGGTGAGCACCGCCCCGATCACCTCGAGCAGGCTCTCCTCATCGTCAACAACCAGTATCCTCGCCATTGTGATCACCTCGCCTCGGTTGTATCCGCGCCGGAGGGTAGCGTGACGGTAAACACCGCTCCGCCCCCCTCCCTGCTTTCGACCTCGATCTGCCCGCCGTGGCTGCTGACGATGCGCTCGGCGATGAACAGCCCGAGCCCGCTCCCGCTCTCCTTGGTGGAATAAAACGGCTCGAAGAGGTGCGCCATTTTTTCCGCGCTCATACCCGGTCCGGTGTCAGCAACCCTGACCCTCACGATATCCCTCCCATTGCCGGCCTGGCGAACCCGCTCCACCGCGACGCTCACCGTGCCGCCCCGGCCGACCGCGTCGAGGGCGTTGGTCACCAGGTTGACGAACACCTGCGTGATCCGGTTTTCGTCCACGGACGCCCACACCGGCCCGTCCGCGCCCTCTCTCACAAGCCGGACGGCGGGCGGGATCTCGCGCCCCTGCCGCACGAGATCGAGCACCTCGCCAAGAAGCCCCGCGATATCCCTTCGCATCCTCGCATCGCTGCGCACATCGCTGTACTCGATGAAGTCGCTCACGATCCTGTTGAGGCGGTCCGCCTCTTTGAGAATCACCCCCATCAGGCGATGCGCGGAATCCGGCGCAGAGCCCCCCTCCCGCAGCACCTCCACCGCACCCCGTATCGCGGCCAGCGGCGTGCGCACCTCGTGCGCGACGCTGGCGAGAACCGCGCCCGTGGCGGATCGTTTCATCTCGCGCCGCATGCGCTCCTCCATCCGGCGTATCTGCGTGAGATCCCTGAAAAGGATGAGGAGACCCATCGCCGCGCCGTCGGTATCCACCAGGCTCGACACGGTGAAACCGATGGGGATCTCCCGCCCGTCGCGCCGCCGCACGGTGATCTCGCACCGCGAGAACGACCGCGCCTCATCGTCGAACCAGCGGTCATCAAAATCGTCCACCTGGCGCCCTAGGAAGAGCTGCCAGCCCTTCCCCATCATGTCGTTCCGCGGATGTCCCAGGATCTCCTCGGCGGCCGAGTTGACGAAGATGATCTTCCCGGCGGCGTCGGTGGTGATCAGGCCGCTCTTGATCTGTGAGAGGATCCGCTCGTTCAATTTCTTCAGTTCGTTCAACTCGAAGCGATTCCTGTTCAGGCTGTTCACCAGGTAATCGCCGAGGTAGCCCAGGATGCAGAAGATCGTCGTCCGCACCAGCACCATGTACGAGACATAGAGGGGATCGCCGGAAAGAAGATAAAAGTTTCCGAGCTCGAGCGGGATCGCCCCGTAGCACTGGAGCGCCCCGAGACCGGCGTACATGGCGCCGCAGCTCACCGCGATCACGATCCCCGACTGCCCGCCGATGATGATGCTCGCGAAGACAATGGTGAGGACGTAGAGGATGACAAAGTTGCTGTCAATCCCGCCCGTGAAGCTCAGAAGCAGCGTGATGACGGCGCTGTCGAGGAAAAACTGGGCGTAGGCCTGGATCCTGAGGGGGACGCCGGTTTTCAGCAGCAGGCTGTAGACCACGGTCACTGCATAAAAAAAGCCGATCACGTAGAAAAAGGGGGTTGATTTGAGCCCCAGGGCGTACGGGCTCACACCGAGCAGCGCGGTGATGAGGACGAGCCTCCCCACCATGAGCCATTTCAAACTCTGATGGCGCTCCCGCAATAGTTTCATAATCAGTCCCCAGGATTAAGGATTAAACACTAAGAATCAAGTGCCGCGCAGCAAACATACAATATGCACCAGCTTCTTCCGTTGTTCTTAATCCTTGGTACTTAATCCCTACTACTCGCTAGATCTTTACAATGGTTGACAATTTCAATATTGGCAGGAACATGCAGATCACGATCGTTCCCACCACGATGCCGAGCACGCCGATGAGGAGTGGCTCGATGATCGCCGTGAGCCCCGCGACGGTGGCGTTCACCTGGTCGTCGAAGAAGTCCGCGATCTTC
>JAPLCY010000269.1 GCA_026391995.1 Candidatus Auribacterota bacterium | reverse complement strand
CAGCGACCGCTCAAGCGGCTACGGCATAAGCCGGGATTCAAGCCGCATCAGGGAAGAGATCGAGTCGGCCGCGGAACGACAGCGCCTGATGCAAAAGAGGAAATACACGCAGGATACCTTCCAGAAATACCAGCCGCAGGCGGTGCCACAAGGCTCGGCCGGCACGGCCACTGGCAATCCCATCCAGGACCGGCTCATCCTCATACAGACCCGCATCAACAAGCTCGAGTCAGATAAATCGAATGCCGCCCAGCAGGGCAAGTCCCCCGAGGAGATCGCCGCGATCGATACCGAGCTCACCCGCCTCCGCCAGCAGGTCTCCTCGACCAGGTCAACCCTCGGCCAGCCACCCCAATAAGCAGGGAAGTACTACGCGGCTGACTCGGCGGAAGTGTTTGGTGAAGGCACGGGGGGCTTTCCGGAAAGATATCCCCGCGGCGGAGGATGCTGCGAGGGTGGAGCGCCTTTTTTAGCGCGGGATAGTGGTATGGAAGTCGAGATCGAGGAAGATGGCGGCGCGTGCACCCTCGGACCTGGCGTGTGTGGCGGCAATGCGGTGTGTCATTGTATCTCCACGACATAGCCGGGGTTGTCGATGACAGTGATCTCCTTCCCCTTCGCGTGGCATTTTACCCATCCCTTCAGTCGCGCAAGCGCGGGCTCCCCCGGCGCCCCCCAGAAAACGAATGGGAGTACTTTCCTGTCGTCTGCGGTGAGACCGTCCTGGATGATGTGCAGGTGTCCCCAGCCGACGTGCTCTAGAATCCTTAAAAAATCCACCGCCTTCTGCTTGCCGATCTTGAAATCCTGCCTGACATCCTCAATGACCTTGCACCTCGCCGCCTCGATAGCCCTGGCATGGTCCGTGTGCCGCGCCATGGCACCGGCGGCAAGCGCCATAAGCTTCCTGAACTCCTCGTCGCCCAATCCCTCCGTGCAGGGGACGGCGGCGAGAATCAGGCCGCCGCGCGTCACGGCGGTGTACGCGGCGTGGATCGCCTTTCCCGCCTGGTAGAGATTGACGCCGAGGGTGCCCGCCCCCGCGATGACCGCCTCGGGCCTGCGCGCGAGCTTCACTGTCCATACGTTCTTCAATCGCCGGGCGGCGGCGCGATGGACCGCAAATATCTCCCCCCCTTCCAGGTAGACAAGGTCTCCCTCCGGATCGGTGATGGCGGCCAGGCAGTAGACGCCGCGGCCGTGCTTCGTCATCTCGGCGATGATGGTGCCGACGATGCGCTTTTTGCACTCGTACACCGGGTTGCCGTCGAGGACGCCGAGGGCGACGTTGTCGGCGAATCCCTCGTCGTCAAACATGTGCAGGTGTTCCCAGGTAATGATCTCCTTGCCGCAGATCCCCGGGCAGAAGGATTTTGGACCGCCCGCCACCCCGGCGAAGTAATGGTTGTCAATATCGGTGAGGGGGATGACGACGTCGGCGCCGAACGCGACCCGGTTGATCATCAGCGGCCGTCCTTCCAGGGTGCCCGCCCTGGCAAGGTCCTTCTGGCAATCGTGCACGACGATCGCCACCCCCGAGACCAGCCCCTCACCCATGATCCTCTTCATTTCTGCCGGTGTCGGGGCGCGGTGGGTGCCCGCGCAGACCACGATTTTCACCCTTTCCGGAGGGATCCCGTATCCGCGGGTGAGCAACTCGAGAAAGGGCGGAAGCAGCTTCCGCGTGTGGTCGTTGGGCCGTGTATAGTCATCCACCAATATGGCGATGTCCCCTCCCTTGAAGCAGTTCCGGAGCATCGCCTTCAGGGGCACGGTGTCGCCGATAGGATTCTCGACCGCGCGAGCGAGCGCCGATGCGGTGTCACTGATCGGTGCAATCTTCTTCGGCATGATGAGCGGCAGGTACCGGCCGGAGTCGATCCATTCCCTGGGGATGAACCCGCTCAATACCTGATCCCCATAGCCAAGCGCTATATCTCGCATATTATGGTAGTGCTCCCTCTTCGCGATGCGGCCCCGCAAGTGTACCAGACCGGTCTGCCCTCTTCAACTTCGCAGATGCGGCATCCGAATCCATGATTCCGGAACTGGTTGTATCCAGAATACGTTCCATATTTTCGTCATAACGTTATCTTGGACATATTGTTATCTAATACACCTGTGGAACGGGTTGCGCTTGTGGAAAAGACCGTGTATTATATGCCCCCTTTGCACGGTCATTATCGGTGAGCCGGCGCTGCGGTGTTTATTAAGGCCTTTACTGCGCATTTACCGCTGAGCCATATCGCGCTCCAGGTTATAACAGAAACACCAGGCAATTATGAAAGTGGCTATTCTCGGACATTCATTCGCCGGACAGCAGCAGCTCTTCAGCATCCTGAGCGGGATCCCCCTCGAATCGGTCCGGCAGAAACCGCTCGAGGCGCAGCCAGGAGTCTGCGCGGTGCGCGACCCGAGGGTTGCGCGCCTCGTCCCGCTCTACAATCCCGAAAAAACGGTCTACGCCACGATCGACTACACCCTCCTCCCCGACTTCGACGCGGAGGGACCGGCAAAGCGGCTCATATTCGAAGAGCTTAAAAAGGTGGATGAGTTGTGCTGGGTGACGCGCGCCGGAGACGCCGAGAACGACATGCGCCGGTTCTTTGCCGAGTTGATCATAGCCGACCTGCTCTTGGTCGAGAAGCGCCTGGAAGATATCGCCAAGAATCAGAAAAAGAAGTTTTCCGACGCGCGGGAGAAAGAACAATCCCTCATGGAGCTATGCCGCCGCCCGCTCGAGGCCGAGCACTGCCTCGCGCGCCACGCATTCACGGATGCGCAACGCAGGGAACTCCGCGCCTATCAGTTCCTCACGCTAAAGCCGGTCATCACCGTCATCAACTGCGCCGAGGGCCACACGGCCGACGCCCCTGAGCTCGCGCGGCTGCGCGATCTCTCCGGTATACCCGCCATCAGGATGAACGCCGACCTTGAAGAAGAGATCAGCCGACTGCCCGAAGATGAACGGGGAGAGTTCATGCACGGGATGGGCATCGAAGAGCCGGCCGTTGACAGGATGACCAGGATCGCGTTTGAATCCCTCGGCTATATCACCTTTTTTACCGTTGGCGAGGACGAGGTCCGCGCCTGGGCGGTTCGCAAAAACTCCCCCGCCGTCGAAGCGGCCGAGGCGGTCCACACCGACATCGCCCGCGGCTTCATCAGGGTCGAGGTCATAAAGTATGCCGACCTCGTCGCCGCCGGCTCTGAAGCAGGCGTCAAGGAACAGGGGAAGTGGTATCTCAAAGGGAAGGAGTACGTCGTCGAGGATGGCGACGTCCTCTGCTTCCGCTTCAGCGTGTAGTGTAGTAACGTATGGGGACACTCTTTCTATCTAATTCCACACAAATAGGATACAACCATATAATTACTGTGTAACACCATAGCTGTTCAAATTAGCTAAATGCTAAAGACTTTTTGTGTCTCTATATTTTGGGACATACCCGACAATTTTGTGGATCTAATCTTGCGACAAAATTGTCTTTTTGGTTTCATCACATAGTCCAGCAGTCAAACAAGATATGTCACGGATGGCCTGTAAGCCTGACTAACTAGCCTTGCCAGATTATATCTCATATGATTGCTGACAAGGACCATTCGATGCCGGCATCTGTAGTTCTTCAGAAAGCTATGGATGAACCGATATTTACTCAATCGCAGTGCCGCTATCCAGTACTGTCACAATTGTAAACAAAGTATGCAGATATACGGCATTTTATTTTT
>JAPLCY010000115.1 GCA_026391995.1 Candidatus Auribacterota bacterium | reverse complement strand
CCCGGCAATAGCGGCGGCCCCCTCCTCAACCTGAATGGGGAAGTCGTCGGGATAAACGCGGCGATCATCAGCCCCTCGGGGGCGTACGCGGGGATCGGCTTCGCCATTCCCGTCAACAGGGCCAAGGAGGTCCTCGACCACCTCAAGAAGGGGCGGGAGGTCGAGTACGGGTGGCTCGGCGTCGGCATCCAGCCGGTTGCCAAGGGGCTTGAAGAAGAGATGAAACTCCCGGATAGCAGCGGCGCGCTCGTGGTGACGGTGGTTCCCTCCGGTCCCGCGTCCGCCGCCGGGATACGGCCGGGCGATGTGATCCGCGAGTGCGACGGGCACCCGGTGAAGGACCCCGACGTCCTGATGGAGGAGATCGGGCGCTCGCACTCCGGGAAGGTGCTCAAGCTCAAGATCATGCGCGACGGGAAGACGAGCGAGATCGAGGTGGTCACCGGGAGGAAAGGGGAGAAGGTAACATGACCTGCCGCCGTGCGCGGATTCCGGCCACCGCCATCTGTGCGTCGGTCGCGCTGCTGCTTTTTTCCGTTTCATCCTCCGCTGAAGGTCTCCGCGGCGCTCTCGGCGTGGACACGTTGCGGGCGACGGTCGGGGAGACGGTGCTTCTGACGCTCACGCTCAGCGGGGAAGGAGAGGCAGGCGCCTTCAGGATACAGCCGCCGGCGCTGCCCGCACTTGGACACTTCGCCCTCGTCGAAACCGGACAGCGAAACGAGGTTTCGTGGAAAGGAGGGAAAGAGCTGTTTTCTGTTGCCTGCACCTACACGCTCAGGGCAACCTCTCCCGGTGATGAGTCGATAGGGACCATCCAGGTTGTGTATGAGCAGAAGGGGAAGGACGGCAGCAACACCCTGGCGGTTGACGGCGTGCGGATCACGGCGGTGCCGCGCACCGCTCCCCGCGTCATCGTCTCTGCACTTGGCCTCCTCGTCCTCTTCTGTATCGTGGCGCTCGTTGTCCTGCTCCGCGGCATTGCGCGCCGAAAGAGGGAGGCGGCGAAGCTGGTTCTTCCATCGATGGCGGTGGCGGATCCCGCCGTGGCGGCGCTGGCACGGATTGAAAATTCGCGGCGGCTCAAGGTTGAAGGCAATTGGGGCGCATACGGCGCGGAGGTGGCTGCGGCGCTGGCGGGATATCTCACCGCCTCGCCGGTTCCCGAGATGGAAGCGCTGCAGGGTGAGATCGAACCGCTCTGCGAGCGGGTGAGATACGCCAGCGACCGGGACGCGGAGCACAGGATCGAGGAGTGCACACGGAAGGCCGAGCTGTTTTTCAAAACGAAGATAAAAGAGACGTTCAAATAACGGTTGTAGCGCACACAGTAGCGCACACTTTAATGTGCGATTATTGTGCGATTGGCGATCAGCGATCAGTACGCCGCACAAGGGCAATGAGAGCATCTTCGAAAGGGGGTTTGGCATGGAGCGTGACGTGAGGGTGATTGACGAAAAGGTAAGGCGTGAGAGCGCCGCGATCGAGCGGCTGACGGGTGAGATCGGGAAGGTCATCGTTGGTCAGAAGTATCTTATCGAGCGGCTGATCGTGGGGCTGCTGGCCGATGGCCATATCCTGCTCGAGGGCGTGCCGGGGCTGGCGAAAACACTCTCGGTCAAGGTGCTCGCCCAGGCGATTGACACCAGCTTCCAGCGTCTCCAGTTCACCACTGATC
>JAPLCY010000355.1 GCA_026391995.1 Candidatus Auribacterota bacterium | reverse complement strand
GACTCGCTCGCTCCGGTCCTCAAGGCCGCCGAGTGGATCGAGCGGGAAATCCATGAGATGCTCGGCGTGCGCTTCACGGGACACCCGAATCTAAAACGCCTCCTCCTCGCCGACGACATGCCGGAGGGACGGTATCCCCTGCGGCGTGACGGCGAAAACCAGGAATAGGATCCGCGCGCGATAGATTCTTATTTGCGGGGCACACGGTAGCGCACACTTCAGTGTGCGTCATTATTGTACGGCATTGTTGTGCAGCATTACATTGTGCGGCATTACATTGTGCGGCGTTGTGTTGTGTGCCCGTGCACGTATGACAACGGGATAAAAAGAACAGCCATGGTCGAAAGAATAATTCCCATAGGCCCGTACCATCCGCTCCAGGAGGAGCCGGAGTTCTTCCAGCTCCACGTCGAAGGGGAGCGCGTGGTCGGCCTCGACATCCAGATCGGTTACAACCACCGCGGCATCGAGAAGCTCGCCGAGGCGAAATCCTACGACCAGCTCCTCTTTCTCGTGGAGCGCATCTGCGGGATCTGCTCGACCAGCCACCCGTTCGCGGGGGTAAACGCCATCGAGAATCTCATCGGCGTGGAAGTCCCCGAGCGCGCCCGGTACATCAGGAGCATCGTCGGCGAGCTCGAGCGCATCCACTCCCACCTCCTCTGGCTCGGCCTCGCGGGGCACTTCATGGGGTACAACACCATATTCATGTGGTCATGGAAGACGCGCGAGATCGTCCTCGACGCCCTGGAGCGTATCAGCGGCAACCGTCAGAACTACTGCATGTTCAAGGTGGGCGGCGTGCGGCGCGATATCAATGACGGGGAGATCCCCTCCTACCTAGCGCTGCTCGACGGCCTGCGCCCGGCGCTTGACCTGTTCCGCGGCGCCGTCCAGGACGACCCCGTGATCCACGCGCGCACCAAGGGGGTCGGGGTGCTGACCGCCGGGGATATACGCGACTTCGGCGCCGTCGGTCCCACCGCGCGGGCCTCAGGCGTCGATATCGACATCCGCCGCGACGATCCGTACGCCGCCTACGACCGGGTCCCGTGGAAGGTGATCACCGCCTCCCACGGCGATGTCTACGACAAGGTCATTGTCAGGATCCTCGAGATGTATGAGTCTCTCTCCATCATCACCCAGTGCCTGAAGGGGCTCCCGAAGGGGGCGATCGACGCCGGCGTCAAGGCCGTGCCGCCGGGGGAGGGGATCGGGAGGCACGAGGCGCCCCGCGGTGAGGTGATCCATTATGTCAGGAGCGACGGCACCAACAGGCCCGTCCGCTACAAGATCCGCGCCCCGAGCTACATGAATGTCGCCACGAACGCGAGGGCCGTGGTGGGTCAGACGATATCAGACGCCACGCTCATTCTCGCCGCCGTGGACCCGTGCTACTGTTGCACCGAGCGGGCCGTCGCGGTTGACAGCGCCACGGGGAAGATCCTCTGGACCGGTGCCGACCTCATCCGGCTCTCGCGGGAGAAGACCGAGCGCCTGAAACGGGAGACCGGACGCCGATGAGCCTCATCCCCTGTCTCGTGGCAATGCCGTTGCTCGCGGGCCTCGCCTGCCTGCTGCTCCACAGATGCGCCGCCATCTGCCGCGTCATCGCCGTCGCGGCGCTCGCCGCCGCGTGCGCCGCCTCATGGCTCCTTTTCAGTCGCGGGTCGGTCAGCGGCGAATGGCACGGGGTCGCGTTCAACGCGGACGGTCTCGCGCGGCTCGTCTGCCTTGGCATCGGCTTCTTCAGCCTGCTGGTCGGGCTTTACTCGTGCGCGCACAAGGCCACACGCGCGCTCGGCGGCGCGTACTTCGGATTCCTGTTGCTCGCCGAGGGCTCCGCGATTGCGGCGGCGCTCGCCGGCAACCTGCTGCTCCTCCTCTGCGCGTGGGGGTTCATGGGCCTGCCCCTCTACGCATTGATCGCCTCCAGCGGGAGCGACACGGCCGCGTCCACGGCAAAAAAGGCGATGATCATTGTCGGCGGCTCCGACGTGTTCCTGGTCCTCGGTGTGGCTATCCTTCTCACCCTCCCCTCGGGCGGGGGGCCGATCCCCCTCTCGCACGGCGCGGC
>JAPLCY010000259.1 GCA_026391995.1 Candidatus Auribacterota bacterium | reverse complement strand
CATCCAGGGTATCCATCCTGACACCGTTGGGGCAACACCAGTCTACCGTCAGCCGCCTCTCGATGAGGCCGCTGCAAAAACGCCGCACATACTCCCTGTCTATAGTGAAATTGTCATCGACGATCTGAATCTCATTGACCCCGTAGGTTATATGGAGGAGATCGATCTCCTCCAGCACGTGCGGGATGCTGCGGCGGCGCATCCTCCTGCCGTTAATGGTGTGGGCGGCGCAAAATGTGCATGGGAACGGGCATCCCCTGGTAATCATAACTGGAGCGATGGGATAGCTCTTGTAGATAACGCTGTGGGGTGCGGGCGGATAGTCCTGCGGTCGGAGAATGTCCCACGACGGCATGCCGAGGGAATCCAAGTCCTCAATATAGGCGGGCGGGTTGCACCTCACCAGGGAGTTCTGGCGCCAGATCAGGCCGGGTATATTTTCCTGTAGCAGATCGGTCGCTTTCCCGAGGCCTTCGAGGTATTCCACAAAAAGCGGCAGGCCGACCTCCCCTTCCCCCTGAAACGCATAATCAACATGAGGGAGGAAGCCCATCGTGCCCACGGGATCGCCCGAGGGATGAGGGCCCCCCACGACTGTGACCGTGTCCGGGCGCAGGCCCTTGACGATCTCAGCGCTCCTGCGCACAGAAACCATATCCGACGAGAACGTCTGGAAACCCACGAGGCCTGGCTGTCTCTCCCTTACCGCCGTCTCAAAACCGGAAAAGTCCAGCCGGAGCCTGATACAGTCCAGAATAGCGACCTCGTGCCCTACACGACGAAGGGCTGTGGCGAGATAGCCGAGCCCGAGGGGGGGAGTCACATAGTAGGCGATCTTCTCTTCTCGTACCGGGACAACCAGAAGGATCTTCATGCTCAATCGCTCCCGCGCAGATAATGAACCGCCGCTGGACCGGGATTGTCGCCTGTTACTCCAGCCGGTCACCGCTTCCGGCCAACCATCACGGTCAGCCAGCACCAGCGCCCAAGACACGGAAAGAAACGAAGAATTACGCTATCCATTTTCTGCACGCAACAGTAGCTTCTCCTGCATGCAAAGCCGTAATCAAGGTCACGGAACCATCCCGTGTGAAATGAGCCCGACAACTTCGATTTCATATAGTACAAAGCAAGCACCACCATGGTAAAAAGCTTGAACTCCATGTGATCGAACGAGTCGAAGGCGGCCCCAATGCGCGCAAGATCGCGATAGCGAATAGGCTTTTCCATTGGGGTGCGTATGGACCGGTTGAACTTACGGTACACGCCGAGGATCGGGTTATCCGCCAGCGGCTCGGAAAATACGGTAATTCCGCCGGGCTTCAATATGCGATATATCTCACTGAGAGTTCCTGAAAGATCGACGTGGTGGAGCGTCCCCCTCCCGAACACGACGTCAAAGCTCTCGCTGCCAAAGGGCAGGGATTCAGCGGCCGCCCTCAGGAATAGAACACTCTCCCCCACCCGCTTGCGGGAGGCAAGTCCCCTCGCGAGAAAAAGCATTTTGGGGGATACGTCCACCCCGACCGTGTAAGCCCCCTGTTCCGCGAACCATACCGCATCCTCTCCCCAGCCGCACCCTAGGTCAAGCACGCGGCGCCCCTTGAGTCTCCCCATCACCTCCGCCGCGTACAGGTTCTCAAAGGCGCACTGGCTGAAGAGGGGGTGTCTCGCCAGCTCTTCGACACCGACCTCGCCCGCGTAGCGGTCGAAGAAAACCTCCTCGCTCTTCTGCCGCTCGGTAATGTGTTCCATCGTGCGTATCAGGTCTGGGTGAAGCGCACACCTGCTTCTGCAAGCTCATTGTGATCCCTGCATGACGCCGAAAAAAATGCGCGTCTCAGCATGCAGACAATCACCATGAGAGAAATAAGGAAAGGCCATTTATTGCTTATAAACCAGAACCGTTTCAAATATCCGTAGGGTGGCTCCAAAAATGGGGGCGTCATGGTGGGGAGAAATAGTATTATCGCATTCAGACTGAACAAGAAGAATATCGTTCTTGTGGACGGTAGGTTAAAATCCAGGGTCTCAAGGCAGACAAAACATGATAGAAAAACAAAGTATAAGAATACAAGGGAATAGTCGTTCGCCTCGGGAGGAGTGACTGTCATAACAAGCATGATGAGGGAAAAGTCAAGGAGGCGCGTAACGGTGTCCCGGGCCTTTTGTGCAATGATGAAGAAGGATATTGCCGCAAGCAGCGAGAGGTTGATAATTCCCGACACCCTGAGGAGTAGTTCCGGCGGGAGACTCCATCGTTCACAAGTGGCGCGCATGAAATTGTACGTCGAGTGGTTTCCCGCGAAATAACATATGCAGTTGATCGCGTAGCTGTCCCGCAGGAAGCGGTAGAGCTTGGCGTACTGGGAGAATCCTGCGACGACCCCCTCGCGCGAGGCAACCGCGCATCCTACCATCAGGAAGGCGGTAAAGAGAAGGATGCTGAGGCTCACCCTCCATTCCCGCTTGATGACAAAATAGTAGAGGAATATCAGAGGGTAGAGTTTCAGGTGTATTGCGAACGCGAAGCACAGGCCTGCCACCACAGCACTCCCCCACTCCCTCAAGGCAAAGAATCCGAGTGTCACGAGGAGGAGCGCGAACATGTCCAGACCGCCCCTCTCAAGCTGGAAGATGAGGGGATAGGAAAACGCGACCAGGGCGGCCGCCGCCATCCAGTAGCTCATTTTGTCCCCCGCATAGCGGCTCAGCAACGCGAGGGTCCCGAGAAGAGCCGCGAGGAGGAGGCCCAGGAGGATCCTGTACATGCCGGGGCGCGCCACCTTCGTGAACGGCAGGGCGAGATACGCCCCCAGAGGAGGAAAATTCCATGGAAACGGGTGTGTTCGTATGTACCAGTCCTTTGTTTTCTCCGGCACGTCGCCGAAGAGCCGTTTATAGTGCTGATCAAGATCCCTCTGGCGATGGTCCTGATAATTTCTCTCCTCATAGATGGGGATACCGTGGAGAAGGCACAAGGCATAGTACGGGTACCCCTGGAAATCAGAGCCGAGGAGCGGATCCGGGGGGAAGATCGGGGCGGATTGGTAGGCGTCTCCCGTGAAATCGAAGCAAAGATCCCTCGCGAAATTCGCGAACGCAATGAGAATGATAAAAAGCCGGATGAAAGAATGATACTTGTGTTTCCTGCTCATTGGGGGTTCCTGCGTGGCGCACCCGCTCCAAAGTCAGCCACAATACCGCGCCCGAAGTTGATTGGGGTGATCAAAATAGCGAATATACAGGCAAAGGTTGAATAGGCATATTTTTTGCTCCATATATCCTCCTCCGAGGGATAGGAATGTGTGGAATTCGTTCCTTCGGCATCGAGTGCAAATGCTTTAGTATATCAGTACTGTCCCAATATAACTACAACAGCATCTGCAACAGCATCAACTGGTTATCGATATTGGCCTCTGCGGGTTCGTGGTCATGTTCCGCAAGTACCTGCAATAGAGGTTGTTTCTCGACAAGGGTGACGCTCAGAATCTGCAGAATTGTGCAGAGGTTCAGGTTCAGTTTGAGCCTCTTCTTCAGGATGGCGACCAGCACGTAGACGGAGATCGCGATCCAGATCTGGGTCTTCACCGCGTTGAGAGAGGTGCCGTAGAAGTTCTTGATCCGCAGGTGTTGCTTGATCCACTTGAAGAAGATTGCTATCTGCCAGTGGCATTTGTAGAGTTGCGTTATGGTGAGTGCTGGCAAAGTGAAGTTGTTTGTGAGGAACACGAATCGGATATCGATGGCTGCATCGTAGTAGCAGATCCGCCGGAGTTTTTCCGGGTAATGCTTGAAGGGGTAGAAGCCGGTCAGCACAACGGTCTGCTCGCACCGAAGTCCGGTGGATGTCTCGACCTGCCGGGAGTAGAGACGGCGGAAGCGGAACCTCTTCCTGGCCCTGGTGATGAAGAAGGCGAGACAGA
>JAPLCY010000319.1 GCA_026391995.1 Candidatus Auribacterota bacterium | reverse complement strand
CTTATCTAGAAGTTTTTTGAACCCAACCTCGGCCTCGCCCTGAAAGGCGTAGTCAAGATCATCCTTAAAGAACTCAAGGGTTTCTATCGGTATCGCAGAAGGATGCGGCCCTCCCAGGACAGTAACTATGTGGCGCTCCTTGCATTGCTTCAGCATGTACCGGACATTATAAAGATCGTAGGTATAACATTGAATACCAACCAGATGAGGTTTTATCGCATCCAGAATTCTATAAAAATGACGGGGTTTTACTCGCTCCTTTATACAATCAACGATTTCTACGTGATAATCGCCTCTAATAGAAGTCGCAAGCCAACCCAGGCCCAGCGACGGCTGGATATGGTCACTTACATTGTATGGTTTGACAAGCAATACCTTCAGGCTCTTTTGCATTTCGCGTGCATTTTTATCGATAAGGCATAGCGCGGATTCTATATTCTCGCGATAATAGCACTACTGCCGAAGTCAAGCAGCATTTGGAACGAAGGTAATGCTTTTCCCCGATCATCTTTCATGGTTCTATCCTTTAAGACAGATCGCCGCACAGATGTACCGGCAGGGGCATATCTCGCTGTGGGACCCCTACATCTTCGCGGGGCTCCCGAGGGGAGCTGAGATCCAGACAGGGCTCTTTTATCCGCTCAATGTGATCTCTGCAATGCTCCCTGTTTTCAAGGCGATAGCCCACTTCGTAGCTATCCACCTCTTCCTTGCATCCCTCTTTATGTATCTCTACCTGAGGGGGAGCGGGCTTTCCAGGCTCCCTTCCGTCTTCGGCTCCCTCGTCTTCGCCTACAGCGGCTTCAGTATCGTACACACGGAACAGCTCTCCATCATCTCAACGTGCGCGTGGCTTCCCCTCATTCTGTTGCTAATGGACCGCGCCTCAGAGAGGAGAGGGGTTGTGTACCCGGTACTCGCGGGGATTGTCGTTGGGCTCCAATTTCTGGCCGGCCATCCGCAGATGGCGTTGATCAATGGGCTTGTCATCGGTGCCTACGCCGTTTTCATTCTGTACAAGCCCTCGCGCTTGAAGGATTGGGCGCAGATGAAGAGGCGCGCGATCATAATCATCTACATACTGGCACTCGGTCTCTCCCTGGCATCGATCG
This sequence comes from Candidatus Auribacterota bacterium, assembly GCA_026391995.1. Classification (GTDB taxonomy): domain Bacteria; phylum Auribacterota; class Tritonobacteria; order UBA1439; family UBA1439; genus JAPLCW01. Next base: position 3,503 of record JAPLCY010000319.1, on the reverse strand, counting down.
CCTTCATCCCGTTTTTAGAAGTATACCCCTACTCCCTGAGGGCGGACACCGGACTGGATACCTCAAAGGAACTTGCGCTCACACCCTCAAGGCTTCATACCCTGCTCATGCCCGAGCTGCGCCCGAATAAGGAAGAGCTCGACGAAGTTACAGGCAGCTCCTATGTGGGTATCGTTCCTCTCATCCTCGCCGTTCTCGCCGCTAGCATGAGACGGCGGGGGCTGGTCAGATTTTATACCCTCATCGGGTTTCTCTCTCTGCTTGTCTCGATGGGCAGGGCGACTCCCCTCTACTACCTGCTTTCCCTCTTCGCTCCGTTTCGACCAGCCCTACAGTTACCGCTCCGCTTCCTGTTCCCCTATATGCTGGCAATCTCGGTACTCTCCGCTCTCGGACTCCAGCATCTCCAGGAAATGAGGAGCGGTATCCTGTCATCAGGCCGGTTGTTCGGTTTGATCATTGCGGTGCTGATCTTCTGCCTTGTGCTCTTCTTCTCTATCGCGGGGAGTAGAGATTTTCTGCTGCACTCGACGGCGGGGGGCCTGCGTGCACCCATCGTTTTCGTCCTGATTTTCGGCGCATGTGCGATATTACTCCGGATCTGGGCGCGCGGTATGAAGCCGGAGGTATTTAATTTTTTCGAACACGACAGGAGTCTCTACCGCGTTTCGATCTTCGACCGCGATATCGGCCTGAACCTCCCCATGGTGTACGCTATACAAAACATAAGCGGATACAATGCTATAATTCTGAAAGATGTGCTCCACTACTTCATCTATAATGCTACCCACTCTCACGACCTCAGCATGGTGCAATCGGCATCGAGATTCTACCTTCTCCCCAACCTTGACACGAAGATGAGCGCGCTGATGAATGTCAAGTACCACGTCGCGCCCTTCACAAAGGATGGGAAACGGCAGATGGGCGTCTCATTGAGGAAGAACTTCTACCCCAGGGCGTTCCTCGTTCCCCAGTGCGCCGTGGTCACCGACCGGACGAAGATACTGGAGATCCTGGGGGATGAAGAGTTCGACCCGACGGCAAGCATTCTTCTCGAGACCGGTTCAGGCCTGGAGAATTTCAGGTTCTCCCCCGCGACGCGGGGGGACGCCCGGGTCGCGCACTTCGCGCCCGATCATATCGAAATCGTAACGCGCGCAGACGGCGACTCATTCCTTTTCCTCTCGGAGATATTCTTTCCGGGCTGGAAGGTATATGTGGACGGAGTGGAGGGCGCGATCTACCGGGGCAATTATCTCTTCAGATCGGTCCCGCTCCGGGCGGGCGGGCACCGCGTGAGTTTCATCTATGATCCGCTTTCATTCAGGGCGGGAAAATACATAAGCATTGCAGCGGTAGGGCTCTGCATACTGTTTTTAGCCTGGGGGTTTAGATCCGAATCATGGCGCTGAATCGGTATTTATCCTCCATTTCAGACAAGCCCCCGGCATTGATTCTGGATTTTCATAGATGTATACTTCTTGAAATTGGAGAGAAACAGCCGCAATGGACTGGCTTACTTACGCATTTAAGCAGTTTATATGCGACCGAAATCTAATCAATCCCCGGTTGTAAGGCCTCAGTCAAGCGCTGAGTTACGCATATTATGAAATTCAATAAAAATTAGATCGTGAAATCCCCCTTCCTCCCCCTTTACAAAAGGGGGAAAGAGGGGGATTTTGACTGAGTCATGACTGCAGTTAAAAAATCAGTGCCTCACTGACCCATTACCCCCGGTTCTATAGCCTACCGTTTCCCCTTCATATAGTATTGTTTCATCTCCCCGGCGAGCGCGGGCGGCAGCTCCGCGTCGATCATGACACAGTCGTCTTCATAGGCGCAGGACAGGACATTCCCCTCGCGGTAGACGCGCGCCACGAGTGACGACGCCGCGGCGGGAAGGGTGCACTGCACGCGGATCAGGCCTCTCCCGAGTTCGCGCTCCAGCATCTGGAGCAGTTCACCGATTCCGTCGCCCTTCAGCGCAGATATCCTGACGCTCGAGGGGAATGCGCGCGCGTAGCGGCCGAGGCAGGCCCCCGTGCGGGGCAGATCTATCTTGTTGAACGCGGCGATGACCGGCTTCTCACCGGCGCCGATCTCCTTCAGCACCCCGCAGACCGCCTCGATCTGTTCCTCGCAATGCTCGTGGGCGCTGTCGATCACGTGCAGGAGCAGGTCGGCGGTGGCCACCCCCTCGAGTGTCGCCTTGAACGACTCGACAAGGTGGTGCGGCAGCTTCCGGATGAACCCCACGGTGTCGGTGAGGAGCGCGCGACGCCCCCCGGGCAATCGCAGGTGCCGGGTGGTGGGATCGAGTGTCGCGAAGAGCCTGTCCTCGACAAAAACCCCCGCGGCGGTGAGGGTGTTCATGAGCGTCGACTTGCCGGCGTTCGTGTATCCCACGAGCGCCACCACCGGAACATCCCCTCGTTGCCGGCGCCTGGCCTGGGTATGGCGCTCCCGTTCGATCCCCTCGAGCTGTTCGCTGAGCCGGTCGATCTTCTCCCTGATCCGCCTGCGGTCAATCTCGAGCTGCTGCTCGCCGGGCCCCCTCGTGCCGATGCCCCCCTCCTGCCGCGAGAGATGAGTCCAGGCCCTCGTGAGACGCGGCAGCATGTACTGGAGCTGGGCGAGCTCGACCTGGATCTTCCCCTCCCGCGACTTCGCGCGCCGGGCGAAGATGTCCATGATCAGCTCGGTCCGGTCTATCACCCTGCTGCCGGTGAGATCCTGGAGGTTCTTCACCTGGGCGGGGCCGAGCTCGTCGTCGAAGATCACCAGCCTCGCAGACTCCCGCAGGCAGACGGCCTTGAGCTCGTCGGCCTTCCCCTTCCCTATATAGTAGGCGGGGTTGAGGCGCGACAGCTTCTGGGTCAGGGTTTCCACCACCTCCGCGCCAGCCGTGCGGGCGAGCTCCGCGAGCTCGGCGAGGTGATCCTCGACCTGCCAGCCCCTGACGCGGGGGGTCTCCACCCCGACGAGGACGGCCCGTTCCCGCTGCGCATCGTTGACATGAATTATTTTCATTTTTTAAGACCACTGCAATCACTGATGACACCGAATCAGCTCTATCTCTGTGTCCCCAGTGGTAAAATCATTTTCCCTCTGCCGTAATCCGTCCAATCCCTGCCTGCCGCCTGCCTGCCGGCAGGTAGGGCAGGCAGGCGCGGTTAATTCTTTTTGTTTCTCAACCCTGCTTCAGCAACCTGATGATCCTCTCCGCGGTCGCGCGGGGCGGCTCGTCGGGAGGGAGCTGCAACCACCGTATCCTGGCATCCCTTCTGAACCAGGTCATTTGCCGCTTTGCATACGCCTTCGTGCTTCTGATCAAAGCCCGCCCTGCCTCATCCGCTGTCGCTTTCCCCTCAAGACACGGCCTCATCTCCTCAATCCCCAGTGATTGCCATATCGTCGCGTCGGGAGGCAGCCCCGTGGCGATGATCCGCTTCACCTCTTCGAGCGCGCCGCGCCTGAACATCTCCTCGACACGCGCCTCGATC
>JAPLCY010000154.1 GCA_026391995.1 Candidatus Auribacterota bacterium | reverse complement strand
TAGGGGGCACGCTGTACATGGGTGGTGCGCGCTGCCTCTCCGGCCGCGTCCCCGGCGACCTGGTCACGGTGTACGTTGCCGGCGCCGTGGGCGCTCCGGGCGCCTATCGCGTCAGGCGTGAGAGCCGGGCCGCGAATGCCGCCTTCCGCGCGTCCCCGCGCGCCGACGCGCAGATGGAATATCTTGATGGGTCGTTGCCGGTTGTCGCCGGCGAAGTGGTGTACGTCCCCGCGCGCGGCGAGACGGTCGCCGCGGCGGAATTAAAACGGGAGACGCTGCTCAAGAAACTGCGCGAGCCCGCGCAGCTTGTCCCCATCGACCTCAATAGCGCATCCGTGGAAGAGCTCACGGCCCTTCCGGGGATAGGAGAGAAACTCGCAGAGGCCATCGTCCTGGAGCGCACGCGCGCGCCCTTTGCCAACGTTGATGCGCTGAGGCGTGTGCCGGGGATGGGGGCGAAGAAGCTGGATAGGATCAGGGATTATGTCATGGTGGAAGACTTCAAACTTCAAACTTCAAACATTCAAACAAATCAAAAATCAAAATAACAAAATCCAAATAATGGATTAACGTGATACCATGGTTATGTTGCAGCATTGTTATAGGACGTTTGTAGTTTGATGTTTGAAGTTTGCGGATTGTTTTGAGGTTTGCAGTTCGGTTGTATCAACCGACGGAGGTTCCATGAAGCGCAAAATTCTCGGCATGATGGGAAAGATGGAGGTGCTCGTCCGGGAGGCGGTGGATATCGGGATCATCGAGCTTGCCGGCGAGATTGACATCTACAACTGCGGCGAGATCAAGAAGCTGATTGACGCCTACATCGCACGGAAGATCGTGAAGATCATCGTGGATATGGGCAAGGTGTCGTATATCGACAGCTCCACGATCGGTGTGTTGATCTCCGAGGTGAAGCGGCTCGAGCAGCAGAAGGGCGGCCTCCGGCTCCTGAATCTCAAAGGCGCCCCGCGGAACGTGCTCGAGATGGCGCGCCTCGAGGGCGTGCTCCGGGTGTGCGAGAGCGAGAAGGAAGCGGTTGAGTCATTCGGGGCATCCGCCTGATGCACTGCCGCCACTGCGCCACCGACCATTTTGGCGGAAGTATCTGCCCCGGCTGCGGGAGGACGATGCGCCGTAGCGGGGAGCGGTTCTCGCGCCTTGGCGCGCCGCTCCGGCAGGGGATAGGTCAGCCGGGCCCCCACGGCCGCCCGGCGCACCGGCAGTCGGAGCCGGGCCGCTCCGAGGGCGCGTTGGTCCGGTGGTCATACAAACTCCTCGAATCGATCGGCGCCTGCGCACTCTTCAGCGTCGCCTTCCGCCTGGTGCTCTTCCTGGTCAAGGTGATCGATTCGCTCACGGAAACCGGCGGCGATATCAAGGAGGGGATCAGCCTCCTGGCCGATCTCCAGCGGGCGTTCGGCATGTTCGAGATCGCCGCGTGGGCCCTGATCGTCCTCATCGTATTCAAATACAGACACACCCCCAGATGATCCCCCGCCTATGAATCCATTATCCCCGCCGCCCCCCGAACCGTTCACCGAGATACGCCGCCGTGTCTGCGTTTTGGCCGCAAGGGTCGCG
>JAPLCY010000361.1 GCA_026391995.1 Candidatus Auribacterota bacterium | reverse complement strand
CGGGAAGTCATACTGGTTTACCACTCGCGCCGAGTTCGAAAAGCTCCTCGCCCGGGGTGAGTTCCTGGAGCACGCGACGGTCTATGACAACTACTACGGCACCCGGAAGAGCGTGATCGACAAGGCGCTCGGCCAGGGGCACGACATTATCCTGGACATCGACGTCCGCGGGGCGCTCCAGGTCATGGAGAATGAGTATCCCGCGGTCTTTGTGTACATCGTGCCACCGTCGCTCAGGGAACTCGAGCGGAGGCTCCGGGGGCGGGCAACGGACGCGGAGGAGATCATTAGGAAGCGCCTCTCGTTGGCACGGGAGGAGATGTCCTACCTGGAGCGGTACGATTACGTGGTGGTGAACGACGCGCTCCAGACCGCGTACGAGGAGCTCAAATCCATCATCCTGGCGGAGCGCTGCAGGATGGCGAGAATCAAAGATACAATCTCGCGTATCGCCGCGAGTTGAGGCGAGGGAGAGGGACGGATGAAAAAGACACAGGCATCGAAACTCCGGGGCGCGAAGATTCTCCTCGGCGTGACAGGCGGCATCGCCGCCTACAAGGCGTGCGAGCTGGTGAGCCGCCTCACCCGGATGGGGGCCGAGGTTCGCGTGGTCATGACCCGCGAGGCGGGGGAGTTCGTCACTCCCCTCACCTCGGCGAGGAGGGTATCGGACGCCTGACCGCCACCGGCGAGATACTCCGCGCGATGGAGAGGCTCGTCTGAGCCGTGTTCCCTGTGAGGGGCCTTTTCTTCCCTATATATTCCTCCCCCCGTGCGGGGAGAGGATAAAAGTGGGGGGTAGAAACAGCTCATAGGCAAGAGTCGGATATTTAGTGCAGGGGAGGCCTTTGTGTGAAGCCTGTATTCCTTATCACTGCCGGCCCCACCCGCGAGTATTTCGATCCCGTCCGGTTCATCTCCAATCCCTCGAGCGGAAAGATGGGCTACGCCCTGGCGCGCGCCGCGCGCGATGCGGGGGCGAGGGTGGTCCTCGTGAGCGGCCCCGTGGCGTTAAGCCCGCCTCGGGGGGTGACGGTGGTGCCTGTCGGGACCGCCATCGAGATGCGGCGGGCAGTTCTCCGGCACTCCCGGTCCTCCGACGTGGTCATCATGGCCGCCGCCGTGGCTGATTACCGCCCTTCCAGAACCCTCCGCCGGAAGATGAAGAAGGGTCCCGGGCGGATTTCCGTCGCGATGGTGCGCACACGCGACATCCTGGCGGAGATGGGGAAGGGGAAGGGGAAAACCAGGCTTGTGGGATTCGCCGCGGAAACGGGTTCAATTGTGAGAGAGGCCACACGCAAGCTGAGGGCCAAGAACCTGGACATGATCGTTGCCAACAATATTTCGCGGCGCGATTCAGGTTTCGCGAGCGATTTCAATAAAGCCGTGATTTTGCACCGGGATGGAAAGATCGAACGACTTCCATTGATGCCCAAACCTCGCCTCGCCAGGCATATTGTAAGCCGCTGCATGGAAATGCTTGATGCATAATCTGATCTGTCATGGTGTGCAGTACTCGGTCAGCCTTTAATCTTTCAACCGTTTAGATAATCCACGCACATCTGCGGCAAAATCCTAGCTAAAACGCACACTAAAGTGTGCGCTACGAGTATTTGGTGGTCCAGGTGGGATTCGAACCCACATGCCTTTAGGGCTCGACATTTTAAGTGTCGTGCGTATGCCGATTCCGCCACTGGACCATTTTATGTGTACCTACCGGTACCTACCGGTGACGTCTTACCTAATCCGTTCCTTAGAAGAATGATACATCCAGAATATGTTGTCAATATATTGAACACGTACCAACTAGTAGTATTTATTATACACCTACTCATGCCTCAACGCATCATCTAGTACGTCTGCGTGATGGTGAGGACCCTTTCGGCGATTGGCCCGATCGGCGCGCCCTTCTTGTTCAGCAGCGCCCCGTAAATCCAGTAGCGCCCCGGCGCGAGGCTCGAGAAGGGTATGGTGGCCGCATCGTAATTGAAGATGTTCTCGTACAACTGGAAGTATTTCTTCTTCCCGTTGCTCAGGTACGGGGTCTTCTTGGTCA
>JAPLCY010000258.1:1058-3037 GCA_026391995.1 Candidatus Auribacterota bacterium | reverse complement strand
CTTCTCGTCGAGGAGGCCAACATCCTCGAAGACCTCCCGCCTGATGAACATCGCACAGCCGATGACCGCATCGACACGGCGTATCTCGTCATACTGCCCATGATCCTGCTGCTTTTTCCCCTCCTGGGTATAGTTGAGGAGCCAGCCGGTCTTCGAATAGCGGTGCTCGCAACCGGCCCACCAGAGAAACTCCGGATTGTCAAAGTAGTAGATCTTCGGGCCGAGGACGCCGGCGCGCGGGAGTATCTGGATGGCGTCCGTGAACTGCCTCAATATCTTCGGACAGACCACGGTGTCGTTATTGAGGAGAAGGACGGCGTCAGCCCCCTCATCGAGGGCGGCGCGTATGCCGATATTGCTGCCCCCGTCGAACCCCGCATTGACCGGATTGCGTATGAGCCACACGTCGGGAAAGTGGCGCGCGACAATGTCGGGAGAGGCGTCGGTGGAGCCGTTGTCCACGACGATGACGCGGAAGCAGGGATAGTCAATCTCGGAAAGTGAGCGCAGACAGGTGATCGTGTCTTCCCCGCCGTTCCAGTTGAGCAATACGATGGTGACCTTGAGATCCATGGCATGGAGGCCCGTGATTATGATAGCACATTCCCCCAACCAGGTACACCGCGGGGAGGTTTCCGCGCGGGATATACAACCCTTTACCGCCACACCAGTTACCCGCCGGGAATTTTCCGGACACACCGGGTACATGGTGAACCGCCGCGGCGATTTGATTATCCCCCCTGTGTCACTGAGAAATTACCAATTGATAAGTTTCAAATTCGATCTTTTGTGCTATATTTTACAGTACGGGGGGCGATATCTTGATGAATCGCTTTGAGATTTCGCCATTCACGTTGTCTGTTTTCCCAACGATTCCGCCATTCCGTGATAGTTCAGCCACCAATGACCAGGGGTGTGAGGTCGTTATGCTTCTCCTTCCATATTTAAAGAATGCGCAACGGATGGGTGCATTGCTGCTATTCACCTATATCATCCGGCCACATGCTGTTTTTGCATACATCGATCCCGGCACCGGGAGCTATGTTGTCCAGATTGTCATTGCTTTGTGTGTTGGTACCGGATTTGCGATTAAGGTGTACTGGCGGAAGATTGTTACATTCATCCGCCACATATGTTCCAGGGATAGTAATGATCCCCACCGGTGACCAGCTCAACCGCATCCCCGCGTCTTTCAGGGATCCCAGCGGTTTTCTTTTCCTGAAAGAAGGGGTGCTCTATCGTCAAATCAATCCCGCCTACAGAGCGCACTACGAACAGCTGATGAATTCGGGCCTCTACAAGGCGCTCACCGACGCGGGTTTGCTCATCCCCCATGCGGTATCCGGCCCCCGCGGGAGCGATACCCCGCCGGGGGCGATTGTCATCCGGCCTGAGATGGTGCCCTTTGTGTCGTATCCGTACGAGTGGTGCTTCAGTCAGCTTAAGGATGCGGCGCTCGCCACCCTCAAGATTCAGAAACAGGCCCTGAAGTACGGGCTGTCCCTGAAAGATGCGAGCGCATATAATATCCAGTTTGTCAATTGCGCGCCGGTATTCATAGATACGCTTTCGTTTGAAAACTATCGGGAGGGTGCGCCATGGGTCGCGTACCGGCAGTTCTGTCAGCATTTTCTCGCGCCCCTCGCGCTCATGTCGCATAAAGACGTCAGATTGTCGCAGCTCCTCAGAATCCACCTTGACGGCATCCCCCTCGATCTCGTGAGCCGCCTGCTCCCTCCCCGGTCTCGATTCAATTTCTCACTCCTCAGCCATATCCATATCCACTCGCGAGCCCAGCAACGTTACGGGCGCTCACCCATAAAACCCTCATCGAGGAAGCTGAACCGTTTCCATTTCATGGCCCTCCTTGATAACCTTGAGTGCGGTGTGGCCAAGTTGCGCTGGGAGCCGGGCACTACCGCGTGGACGGACTACTACGAACACACAACGTACCGGTCAGAATCGCTGCATTATAAAAA
>JAPLCY010000258.1:0-1030 GCA_026391995.1 Candidatus Auribacterota bacterium | reverse complement strand
TCCTGGGAGCCTTGAAGCCGCGCACCGTGTGGGATCTCGGCGCCAATATGGGGGTATTCAGCCGCATTGCCGCCGACCGCGGCATCTTCACCATCGCGTGTGATAGTGACCCATCGGCGGTCGAACTGGATTACCTGAAGTGCATTACCGAGAAGCGGGCTCATCTCCTCCCCCTTCTCCTCGATCTCACCAATCCAAGCCCAGGAATCGGGTGGGCTCACCATGAACGGGCGTCACTCGAGGCGCGGGGCCCTGCCGATACCGTCATGGCACTGGCGCTTGTCCATCATCTCGCCATCGCGAACAACACGCCGTTGGACGCGATCGGAAAATATTTGCACACCCTCGGCAATTCCCTCATCATCGAATTTGTGCCCAAGAATGACCCGAACGTCCAGCGACTGCTTTCCACGCGCGAGGATATATTCCCGGAATACACCGAACAGCATTTCGAGACCGCGTTGAACCGCTATTTCATCATCCGGAAGAAAGTGCCCATTCCCGCTTCTCCAAGGATACTGTACACAATGGTGAAGCGTTAGAAATATGAAAGAGCCTCTGAGAGAGCGGATGGGTGCCCTCATCTGGGTAACCTCCTTCCTGTCGTCCCGATTGCTGCTATTCGGCCCGCTCCGGTTGTACTACACAAATGTGCTCGAATTCCCATTCACCGGGACGGAGGTGCTGCCCTACCTTGTTTTCTTCTTTCTCCTCGGCGTGGCCGTGCTCACTGTAATCGGTTTGCTCCTGGGGAACTGGCTTTACCGCAAGTATCTCGCCGCCCTTCTCTCGCTTGCGTGTCTCTTGTGGGTCCAGGGGAATTTGTTTATCTGGGGAAGTGGGACGCTCAGCGGGCGGGAAATCCGCTGGGAGAGCTGCGAGATACAGTGTGTGATTGACCGGGTGCTGTGGGTGCTCGTGTTCGCGAGCGCGATGCTGTGTACGTCGTTCTGGCATAAGATCGCCCGCACTCTCAGCGCTGCGTTCCTCCTCATCCAGCTCATATCAGTGTTGTTCTACTTTATTCAAG
>JAPLCY010000229.1 GCA_026391995.1 Candidatus Auribacterota bacterium | reverse complement strand
CAGAAGAGGACCGTCGCCGCGCGCCGCGCGGCGGTTGCGCAACTCCCGCCCGCCGCCGGCCAGAAGCGGAGCGAACCGCGCGCGATGCCCGGCCTTGTCCGGCGATACCAGGTGGCCAGGGGCGATTCACTGCGATCCCTCGCCCTCAAGTTTTACGGGAGCAGCGACCGCTGGAAGGTTATTTATGACGCGAACCGTTCCTCCCTTGCGGGGAAGAACGCCCTCCAGCCGGGGATGGTGCTGGTGATACCGCAGCCTAGGCAATAAGAAAAGAAATCCCAAATCCCAAATCCCAAATCAAAGGGACCTTGCCGACTTATTTTCCGGGTCTAAAAATAGTTGCTCGGGCTGCTCTCCTTCTAGTGTTTACTTTTTTTGGCTTTCAACTTTTAACTTTAAACTTTAAACTGTAGTAGCCATGATTAAATGCGCGCGGAGTGCGGGTTTCTGCATGGGGGTGAAGCGGGCCCTTGAAATCGTGCTCGACCTGCACCGGCGGGGCATTTCTCCGATCTACATCGACGGGCCGCTCATCCATAACCCGCAGATCATCTCGCTCCTCGAGAAGAAGGGGATCCGCGCGCTCGCGGAAGGCCCTTCGCCCCGCGCGGGGATCGTGGTCATCAGGGCGCACGGCGTATCCCCCGAGCGGCGGAAGGTTCTCGGGGGGCTCGGTCTCCCCGTGCACGACGCCACCTGTCCCGATGTCGCAAAGGTGCAGGCGATCGTGAACCGCCACGCCCGTCAGGGGTATAAGATCGTGATTGTCGGCGACCGGGGGCACGCCGAGGTGGAGGGGCTGCTCGGTTTTAGCAGGGGGAGGGGCACGGTGGTCAGCAGCGTTGCGGATGCCGAGTCTCTCCCGCGGTCGGGGAGGGTGTGCGTTGTTGCCCAGACGACGCAGGACGAGGGGCTCTTCCGGGAAATCGCCGCCGTAGTCGCCCGGCGCGCGGCGGAGTGCGTGGTCTGCGACACGATTTGCCGGTCCACCAAGCAACGCCAGCGGGAGGCGGTGGCGCTGTCAGGCCGCGTTGATGCGATGGTCGTAGTCGGGGGAAGGAACAGCGCTAATACCGCGCGTCTCGCGCAGCTCTGCGGTGCGGCGGGGGGGGCGGTATACCATGTGGAGACGGAGGATGAGCTCTCCTCGGTGCCGCTCCTCCGGCACGCGCGCATCGGCGTCAGCGGCTGGCCTATGATACGACGCGGGTACAGGGGGAGAAGACCCTCATGCAGGAGGATTACTGCGAGAACAGCCGTACCCTGGTCGCCGGCATAGCAGTCTCGGCGTGCGTGGGACTTGCAGGCGCGGCGGGGGAGGGGGTGGGGGGCTCGTATCTGCTGCTCTGCCTCTCGGGACTCTACGCGCCACTGGAGGCGCGGCTTTCCCGGGGAGCGCTCCGGATGCTTTCGGCGGTGGGCACGTTCATCGTGCCCGCGCAGTGGATGCTCGGCATCGCGGTCATCCCGCGACTGGCCGCCGGCGCTCCCCGGGGTGCGGCCGCGAGCGCGGCGTGCGCGTATGTGTTCGGTCTCGCGCTCTTTCGGTCTCTTTTCCATGATATACGCACCATCCACGGCGACACCATTTCCGGCCGGGAGACGATACCGACGCTCATCGGCATCCGGCGTGCGAAGCTTCTGATAATCATGAGCATGGCCGCCCTCTGTCTCATCCTCTTCATTGCGCCGCTTCCGTTCGGGCTGGCGTGTTCCCTGACCGCGCCCCTTGTCTATATCGCGGTGTACCTCGATCTCTACCGGCGCAGATGTATTGTGCGGGGGGTATGGTGCGATTGTATCGCCGACGCCCAGTTCATGCTCGCGGGCGCCGCGGCGCTCCTGTGGCACTGGTACGGGGGGAGGTGACGCAGGCATGCGTTCAGCGCGGCGGACGAGGGGTGGACGGGAGGAGTATCTCCTCCATTCGAGCTGCGGGGTGTGGGCGGTGTCCGTCATCCACGGTCGTGTCGGGAAGATTACACTGCCGCCCTCCCCCCCGCGCCCCGGGTCTGCGTTCGAATGGCGCGCGGCACGGAATCGGATCCCGGGCGCGCCCCCAGTCCTGGGGCGTTTCATGAGCGAGGTGCGGCGCTACTTCTCCGGTGCGCCCGTGACGCGGCGGATCCCCGTCGCCCCCGAGAGAGTGACCGTTTTCAGGGCGCGCGTGTGGGGCGCCCTCCGGCGAATCCCCTACGGCAGGGTCGCATCCTATGGCGGCATCGCGCGCCTGATCGGCGTCCCCGGCGGGTCGAGGGCGGTGGGCAACGCCTGCGGCGCTAATCCGCTGCCCATTCTCGTTCCCTGTCATCGTGTCGTCGCCGCGCGCGGTATCGGGGGGTTCTCATCCGGCCCTCGATGGAAGCGGTTTCTCCTTGCGCACGAGGCGCGGGATTAAAAAGATTTATCACCCCGGGTGAGTTTTGTTATACTGGTCTTTAGAACAGTGGAGGACCCGGGTGAAAGTCAGTACTGTTTCAATGCTTTGCATTATCTCCCTACTGGTGCTCTCGTCCTGCCGTACCTCGAAACGCGAACTCCGTGCCGATGATCCCTATCTCTACAAGCGGGGTCCCTGGAATCTGAACAGCGGCGGCATCCTGAGCGACATCCCCCAGTTTCTCTGGCAGATG
>JAPLCY010000388.1 GCA_026391995.1 Candidatus Auribacterota bacterium | reverse complement strand
GATCGTCAGGTCGATCATAATGCGCCTCCGTGTGGTTGGCAGCTATTCCCGAGGAACACGCTCCAGGGGGTTGCTCCTGTTCTGTTCGTCAAAGGGGGTTCACGCTATCAAATAGGTGCGTGTGAGTCAAAGGGTTTGATATGATGGCTGTCCGGCGACGGGGTTGGCGCCCATTTTTACGGGAGGGGATCACGATGCAGCGGAGCGGTCTTTTCGTCCTCGGGCTGACGCTTGCCCTGGGGATGGTTGTCTCGACGTTTGTGGCGGGCAGAAGCGTCGAGAGGGTGAAATCCGCCAGCCAGACCATACGGGTCAAGGGCTCATCGGAGAGAAGGATCGTCTCCGACTGGGCCGTGTGGGATGCCCGCTTTTCCACGCGGTCGCGTGTCCTGGTGACGGCGTACGAGAAGCTCCAGAAGGACCTGGCGGCCATCCGTGTCTACCTTGAGCAGAACGGGGTGAAGAGGGAGGATGTCGCCCTCTCCTCCGTCACGACCACAATCCTCTACCGGCAGAATGAGAAGGGGAACGCGACGAACGATATAGACGGTTACGTACTCGATCAGTGCCTCGAGTTGAAATCCGCCGACATTCCTCTGATCGCGCGGCTCTCCCGGGACTCGACGAGCCTGATCAAGGACGGGATTGAGTTCGCTTCCTCTCCCCCCAGGTATTTTTACACGAAGATCAACGATTTGAAGATCAAGATGCTCGGCGAGGCGACAAAAGACGCAAAGGCCCGCGCGGAGCAACTCGCGTTGAGTAGCGGGAGCAGGGTGGGGGCTCTCAGGTCGGCCAGCCAGGGCGTGTTTCAGATCACGCCTCCGTATTCCACGGAGGTGTCCGATTCCGGCGTGTACGACACGAGCTCCATCGAGAAGAGCATCAAGGCGCTTGTGACGGTCGATTTTTCAATCCTTTGAAAAAACGGCGCCACCCGCGAGGCGGGACCGGTCAGCGCGCGAGGAAACGTTGCGCATGATAACGCTTCCCCTTCCAGACGACGCCCCTGCCGGTTATTTTTTTCCAGAACGCGCACCAGAGGATCCCTATCAGTATCGCGCATCCGAGGGGGTGCCACACGATGTAGCGCCGGTCCGCCCTGATGAAGGCGTACGCTCGCTCGGATGAAAGATGCAGGAAGAGGAGCTGGAGCACGGCAAGGGCGGGAAAGTAACAGAGCGCGAGGTAGGGGATGATCGAGAGCCCGATGATCACGCCGCAGAGCGGTGGCAGGAGCCACGCGCGGTCGCTGAAGACGAGGTAGAAGATGCGCTCCCACCCGTTCCACAACTCGCGCAATCCCTGGTACATCCTGCACCTGAGCAGGCCGTCGGCATAGACGAGCCCGAGGCCGAGCCCGGCCCGTTTGACGTTCTGGGCCATTGCGATGTCTTCAAGGGGGAACTCCAGGAGCGCCCCGTGCCCCCCGACCCGGTCATACGCGCTCCCGCTGATCAGGATATACTGGCCGTTGGCGAACGCCATGCGGGAACGCTTCGAATTGATGCGCTCGATGGGGAAGATCATGAAGAGCATGATGCCGATGATCGGCTGGAGTACATGCTCCCAGAAACCGGCGCCGACCGGTTCCGGGAGCAGCGAGAGCATCTGGAGGTTGTGCCTGAGGGCGTAGTTCATGGCGGCAGAGAGGCAGTCGGGTTCGTGAACGGTATCGGCATCGGTGAAGAGCAGCCATTCCCCCCGCGCCTGCCGCCGGGCAAGGGAGAGGGCGTGGCTCTTCCCCGCGCAGTTTTCGGGGAGCCGTTCGATGCGGACGCAGCGGACGGCGGGGAATCGGGCGGCGGCGATTTTGCCCGTGGCATCGGTCGACCGGTCGTCGGCGAGGATGATCTCACAGCGCGGATAGCGCTGGGCGGCGAGCGATTGCAGGCATGATGCGATAGTA
>JAPLCY010000065.1 GCA_026391995.1 Candidatus Auribacterota bacterium | reverse complement strand
ACGCCTCACGGCAGCCGGTGGTTCCCGGTGAACACGGCCGGCAGGCGCTGCGAGTGGCGGCGGAGATCACGCGGATATTGAAAGAGAACCCTCTCTACCGCGCGGCGGTTGAGGAGATACGGAAATCTCCCCCGATAGATCTCGGGAGGCTGCGTTGACAAATCCCAAATTCCCCCTCGACTGCGTTCGGGACAGGCACCCCCCTCGGGAAAATCCAAAATCCCAAATCCAAAATCCTAAAGAAAGGGATAAGGGCAGCGGGCGCAGGATACTCATCGTTGCCGGGGAGGCATCGGGGGACAAGCACGCGGCCAGGCTGATTATCGAGCTGCGGCGGCGGGACCCCTCGATCGAGATCGTTGCCGCCGGCGGGGGTGAGATGCGGACAGCGGGTGCGAAACTGCTCCATGACCTTGCCGGGATGGCGGTGCTCGGGTCGGTCGAGGTGCTGAAGAGCTACCGGATGCTGAGGCGGATATTCTACTCCCTCCTCGACTTTATCGAACGTGAACACCCTGATGCGGTGGTGCTCGTGGACTACCCGGGGTTCAACATCAGGCTTGCCAAGAAGATCCGGAAGCGGGGGGGGGCGACGCGGGTGATCTATTATATCTCCCCGCAGGTGTGGGCGTGGGGGATCCGGCGGAAGAGGACCATCGAGCGCTGCGTCGATCGGATGATCGTGATCCTCCCGTTTGAGAAGGAGTTCTATGCCGATACCCGGATGCCGGTAAGCTACGTGGGGCACCCACTGCTTGACGGTCTGCGGGTGGAGGTATCGCGCGAGGAGTGCCGGCGCCGGTGGGGGGTGGGGGAGCCGGAGAGGCTTATCGCCCTGCTGCCAGGGAGTCGCTGGAATGAGGTCAGGCGCCACCTCCCGATCATGGTGGCGTCGGCCGGGCGGATCGCGGCGGCGGTTCCCGGCGCGAAATTCGTGACGTGCGAAACGCCGGGGGCGTTCAAGCCGTTCGCGGATGCCGCGCTCAAACGCGGCCCCGTGAACGTCGTGGTCGCAGGCGAGAGCGTGTACGACGTGATCAATGCCAGCGACCTGGTGATCGTCGCGTCGGGCACGGCCACACTGGAGACTGCGTGCCTGGGCACGCCGATGCTTATCATCTACAAGGTCGCGTGGCCGACCTACTTTCTCGCGCGGGCGCTTGTCAAGCTCCCGTACATCGGACTGGTGAACGTCATCGCCGGCAGGAAGGTAGTGCCGGAGTTCATCCAGCGTCATGCCACGCCGGCGAGGATCGCCGGTGCCGCCATCGGCCTCTTGAACGATAAGACGGCGTACGCGGCGGCGGTCGGGGAGTTGCGCGCCATCCGTGTGAAGGTAGGGGATGCGGGGGCGAGCATGAGGGCGGCGGATGCGGTGGTGGAAGAACTGCAACAGCCCCGCACGGCGGGGCGATAGGATGCCATGAAATTGTATCTGAGATTGCTCGCTTACCTGAAGCCGTATACCGGGAAGCTGATCGTGGCGGTCATCGCCATGCTGATCTTCACCGTGCTTCAGAGCGTGAGCATCATGACGCTTGTCCCCCTTGTGGACAAGGTGTTCAACAACACGCAGGTCACGATCCCGTCGGGGGTGGCGTTCATACCGATGCGCTCCCATGTCGATCGGGTGATCGCCTACCTCAATACCGTGCGGCGCTACCCGAACATGCTCAACATGATCGTCACCTTCGTCCTGATCCTGACCTTCTTCAAGGGGATCGCGGAATACCTGCACGAGGTGATGCTCGAGTACGTCGGGCAGGGGGTGGTCAAGGATATGCGGAACCAGCTCTACGGCCATATCCAGGGCCTTTCGATGGAATACTTCGACAAGAAGCGTACCGGCGAGCTTGTCTCAAGGATCAACTATGACGTGAGCCTTATCCTCGAGGCGCTGTCGGGACGTTTCGCCAAGTCGCTGATGGACTGCATCCAGCTCCCTGCCTACGCGATCATCGCCCTCTGCATCCAGTGGGAGCTGGCGGTGATCACCATGATCGGCCTCCCCTTCCTGCTGGCCCCGATCGGCGTGGTGGGCCGGAAGGTGCGGCGCCTCACGAGGGCGGCACAGGAGAAGGTCGCCGACATATCCTCGATCCTCTTCGAGACGATTTCCGGAATCCAGGTAGTGAAGGCGTTTTGCATGGAGGGGTACGAGGGGCATCGCTTCAAACGCGAGAACCGGATCCTCTTCCGCGTCTCGGTCGCGGCGGTGAAGAAGGCCGCGATCCTCTCGCCGATAACCGAGTGGATCTCCATGATCGTGGTGGCGTTTCTCCTCTACTACGGCGCGAGGCTGGTGATCAAGGAGGAACTCACCATCAGCTGGTTCTGCGTCTTTCTGGCGATGCTCGCGGCCATGATCAAGCCGATCAAAAACATCGGCAAGCTGAACGTCGGGCTTCAGAAGGCGCTCTCCGCGGCGGACCGCATCTTCCAGTTGCTCGACACGAAGTCGAGTATGGTGGAGAAGCCCGGCGCGATCGCTCTGCCCCGGATCAGCCGGGGCGTGAATTTTGACCGCGTCAGCTTCGAGTACGCCAGCGGCGATACCGAGGTGTTACGGGATATCTCACTCGATGTCCGGGCAGGGGAGATCATCGCGATTGTGGGTCCCTCCGGCTCCGGGAAGACCTCGCTCGTGAGCCTGATCCCGCGATTTTACGACCCGACCGGGGGGTGCGTCCGGATCGACGGCATCGATATCAGGGATGTGACCGTCTTGAGCGTCCGGGGGCAGCTCGGGATCGTGACGCAGGAGACGATTCTCTTTAACGACACGGTGCGCAACAACATCGCCTACGGACAGCAGGACGCCCCGTTCCAGAAGATTGTCGAGGCGGCCACCATGGCCAACGCCCATGACTTCATCAGCGCGCTGCCCAAAGGATATGACGCCTTCATCGGCGAGAAGGGGGAGATGCTCTCCGGCGGCGAGCGCCAGCGCCTCGCCATAGGAACTCCTCGCGCAGGAGGGGCTCTACAAGAAGCTCTACGAGCTGCAATTCGCTATATGAGTTCCCGGCAGATCGATATCCTCAAAGAGCGGATCCTCCGCCTGGCGTTGCGCCGGGGCGTTGCGCCGGCGATCTATCTCCTTGCCCGCAGCATCCGCCTGCATGCCCTGAATGACGGTTTTACCAGATATTGCGCGGAACAGGGGAAGAGCTGCATCTTTTCTTTCTGGCACAACCGCTTGCTACTCATGCCGTATATCTATGGATGGTACCGCGGAAGGAAGAATATGTGCGCCATGACAAGTCGCAGCCGGGACGGGGGATATATGAGCGAGGTGCTGCAGGGATTCGGATTCGAGGTCGTGCGCGGCTCGAGCTCCAGCGGCGGACAGTGGGCGGCCATGGGAATGGCCGCCAGGATTGACGCCGGCCTGGACGCGGCGATTGTGCCGGATGGTCCCCGGGGGCCGCGCTACGTGGCACAACCCGGCGCGATCTGGCTTTCGCAGATGACCGGCGCGCCGATCGTGCCGGCAACCTATGACATGACGCGAAAGATCCGGCTCAAGAGCTGGGACCGTTTCATGGTGCCGGTGCCGTTCTCAAGGGGTGTGTTAATCTACGGAGACCCGATCTTTGTACCCATGGAGGCGGGTGATGAGGAACGGGAAAGGCTCAGGGGAATACTCGAATCCGCGCTGCTGAGATTGAACACCGAGGCGGCGGAGCGCCTCGGCGTGCCGTGTACGTGACGATCAAACCCCGCGTGTGCCAAAACGCGTTGATTCCCTTAATATCTGATCCCATATTTTTTTGCCGATCGCCTGCTGCTGCTGATCGCTCAGTTTCAGGAAGGACAGGCCGGCGAGCTGTTCAATGCCGCGCGGGGTTTGTTCTCGCCGCGTATACACGACGTGGGCCCTGGTTTTGAGGGGTTCCCCTCCTTCGCCGAGAGAGATCTCGAGATCCAGAAGGTCGTCCTGTTTGACATCGCCAGAGACCATCAGGAGGACGCCGCCATCGCTGATATTGCGGGTCTCGCCAACCTGCGCCCCGATGCCCGGGATGTGATAGTTTGTCTTGAGAATGCAACCCGCCCTCTCTGCCTGCCTGCGCTCAGCGCCCAAACTTTTCATGTTCATGTGTCCCCCCACTACACATACACTAATGATAGCACACCTGTTCGCCGTCGCACAAGGGAAAACACCCCCTTCTTCCTGATGGACTCAGGGGCGAAGGAGGTGTTTTCTGAAACGGTGTTCGTTCGGGCGATTACTTCGATTTCGGCTGCGTGCTCAGAACGATCCGCACGTTCTTCCACCCGGTCATTCCCTCGACGGTGAGGATGCAGCTCTGTCCCTCCTTCTCGTAGTAACGGACGGCGGAGCGGTAGTCGATGTAGCTCATCTCCTGCCAGCCGTGCAACGGCATCTGCTGCTGATAGAAGGCGAGGACGTTATTCATATCGCTGCGCCCCTCATAGACGAGGCGGCCGACCCTCGTGACATCATTCTGGAACGAATATGAATCCCTGCGTTTGAGGACGAAGCCCGCGGGGACCGGAATGTCCTCGAACGACACGTCGTTGCTGAACGCCACCTGCGGGGTGCCCGCAGGTTGATCACCCTTCTTGCAGCCACCGACGACGGCGAGCGAGAGGATCACCAGCCCGCCCATCAGAAACACTGCCAACCTCTTCATGTCCAACCTCCCGGTGAAGTACTTGTAGGGCAGACTTTAGTCTGCCAGTAAGCGGTGCTCGCATTGTGCCTGAATCTCCTGCGTGAATGCACCACGCATCCGCGCAGCAAGGCAACAGCCACAGCTGCCTGCCCTGATTCCCCAGCAAAAACTCAAAAAAGGCCTATGAGAGAATCAATGAGTCCCCACCATCGCGCTTAAAACCGCACCATGATACGCATTGGGGCGTACGGATGTCAATGTTTTTTCACTCACTTGCGTAATGGGTCGGTTATGAGAGGGCACATTTGGGCTCTTGACCCATTACTCATTTGCTCCGAGGGCTGTTCTTCATCGGCTCGAGATGGATCGTGGTCTCGACGCCAAGGGCGTCCTTGAGGGCGTACTTGACTCTGGCGGAGATGGTGTGCGCGTCCTCGATCTTCATCCTGGGCGGGAAGCAGAGATGCAGTGTAAGTTCCGCATGGTTCCCGTAGCGGTGCAGGTGCAGGTGATGAATGTCGCCCGCATCCGCCGCGGTGGCGGCGACGATATCGCGGATCCGCTGCTCCATGTCGGTGCTGTGAGCCTCGCCCAACGAGGCGCTGGTGGCGGAGCGGATGATGTCGAACGCCGCGTAGAAGATGAGGAGGGATACGCCGATGCCGAGCGTGCCGTCAATCCACCAGAGCCGCCCGCCGACAATGGCGCCGGCGACAATGAGGGCTGAAGCGATGGCGTCGCTCCTGTGGTGCCAGCCGTCGGCCATGAGGGCCATGGAGTGGACCTTCCTGCCGGCCCACATGGAGAACTGGGCGAGGGCCTCCTTGAGGAACACGGAGGACAGGAAGACCGCGATCGCGAAGGTGCTGAACGTAGCACTCTGAAAGTGGATGAGGCGCCGGATTGATTCCTGGAGGAAACCGGCGCCCACGACCGCCAGCAGCGTGCCGATGACGATGGCGGCA
>JAPLCY010000390.1 GCA_026391995.1 Candidatus Auribacterota bacterium | reverse complement strand
CATGTCGTGCACATCGGTGAAGTCACGCGCCGCCTCGAGGTTCCCCACCTCCAGGGCCGCCGCGCGCTGACCCGCCTCAATTTCGGCAATCTGCAGGGCAAACGACGAGGTCACGAAGTTCGGGTTCTGGCGCGGTCCTATGTGATTGAAAGGGCGGAGGACGATAATGTCAAGCCCGTGCACCCTCCGATAATAGAGGGCCGATTCCTCGGCGCATCGCTTCGTGAGCGCGTAGATGCTGGCGGGCGCCGGCGGGCGCGATTCCCTGAGAGGCATCTCTTCGGGAGGGACTTTCCCGTACACCTCGGCGGAGCTGACGAGCACTACCCGCGCCTTCGCAACGCTGGCCCTGCACGCCTCAAGGAGGTTGATCGTCCCCAGGACATTCATTTCAAACGCCGCCGCAGGCGCGTGTTCGGCTGCGGGAACGAACGATACCGCGGCGAGATGGAAGACAATGTCGGGTTTCGCCCGGGATACGAGCGAGGCGATCTGCTCCGCGTTCCTGAGATCGCAGGTGTCGAGGATCAGCCTTTCATCAGATTTTTGAAGGCCGCCCAGAGCGCCGGAGAGGTCGGCGCCGCGCACATCCCATCCCTCCCCGAGGAGATGTGCGGCGAGGTGACTCCCCGCAAAACCGGCTATCCCTGTGACAAATGCGCGTGGCATTGAATCCTACCTGAAAAAATGTCCGTGGATTTTACTTGCGCGGAGAGAGCGAGCCGTTCTTGACCTGGCGATCGACCTCGTCGATATCGGCGTCCACCATCATATTGATCAGCCCCTTGAAATCGACCTCCGGCTTCCAGCCGAGGACGCGGCGCGCCTTGCCCGCGTCGCCGGTGAGGGTATGAACCTCGGCCGGGCGGAAAAACTTCTTGTCCTGAACCACATAGTCCTTATAGTCCATGCCTGCGCGGGAGAAGGCGATCTCGCACATCTCGCGCACCGGGTGCGTCTCGCCGGTGGCGATCACAAAGTCGTCCGGGGTCTTCTGCTGGAGCATCAACCACATCGCGCGCACGTAGTCCCCGGCAAATCCCCAGTCGCGCTTCGCCTCCAGGTTCCCCATCCTGAGCTCCTTCTGCAGCCCCGCCTTGATACAGGCAACGCCGTGCGTGACCTTCCTGGTGACAAACTCCAGACCACGCCGCGGCGACTCGTGGTTGAAGAGGATCCCGGAGACGGCGAACATATCGTAGCTCTCGCGGTAGTTCACCGTGATCCAGTGGCCGTACGCCTTGGCGACCCCGTAGGGGCTGCGGGGATAGAACGGAGTCTTCTCGGTCTGTGGACTCTCCTGCACCTTGCCGAACATCTCGCTCGACGAGGCCTGGTAGAAGCGGATCTTCGGGTTCACAATCCTGATCGCCTCGAGCAACCTGGTCACGCCGAGCGCGGTGATCTCGCCGGTGAGGATCGGCTGGTCCCACGAGGCCGGGACGAACGATTGCGCCCCGAGATTGTAGACCTCTTCCGCCTCGGTGGCCTCGAGCGCCCGGATGAGGGAGTTCTCGTCAATCAGGTCGCCTGAGATGAGTTTCACTCCCTTCTCCAGCAGCTGTCCGGTGATCCCTGTATTGAGCGCCGCTTTCATTCCTGTCCACCGCGTCATGGGTGCAGGGCCATAGTATAGTACATCGCCCCCCGCGTGTCGCCCCATAATTCAGATTGACCTGAGTGATCGGTGTGCTATACTTTCGTCCGCAGAGTTCGGGTAAAGCCTTGGTGTGCATTGCGTAAGTGGTGTTGCCTATCGGCCGTGAGCATGTTACCCGCGCTTACGGCTTTTTCATATGCCCGGGCGCTCAACAGGCAGGCCCCTCGGGAAATGCGCGCGCGCGGCCGGCAGGAAACCGATACCGGCCACCCGAACCCCTGAATGAAAGGAGCCAGCGACATGGCGAAGGGTACGGTGAAGTGGTTTAACGACCGCAAGGGCTTCGGCTTTATCACGCCGGAGAGCGGCGAAGATCTTTTCGTGCACTACAGCTCGATATCGGGAGACGGTTTCAAGACATTGAATGAGGGTGAGGCGGTGGAGTTCGAAGTCGCCCCCGGCCGCAAGGGCCAGCAGGCGGTGAATGTGATCCGTCAGCAGCAGTAGCGCGCATTCCGCATTCCACAAGCCCCCCGAAAACCCCGGGGGGCTTTTTTCTTACCCCCGCGGTGGGATGATGTATACTATCCGGGCCGGGTCAGCGCGCCGCATTCCCGGCCATAAGGAGGTAACTTGTGAAAAATGTCCGCCTGATATTCGCGATCCTGCTCTCGTCGGCATCCATTGCACTCATCTCGTGCACCGCCGGCACTCGGGCCATGCACGGCTACTACCGGAATCACCCCGAAATGCAGCAGCGCCTGCTTAATGTGCACCGGCTTTCAATCGCCGAGGTGCGCGGCGCGGAGAACCCCGATGATGCCCGGGAGATGAAGGCCTGCCTGATCGATGAATTGGGTCGGAAGGGCCACGGCCGTTTCATTTTCGTCGATAAAACTTCGTCGGCGGAGGCGGTGGTCGAGACCGATATGGCGGAAGAACTCGGCCCGACATCGGACGAGCCGCTCCCCTTCAGCGTGGAACCGGCGCCGCCGGCACGCCAGGATGTCTATGCCCGTTTCTCCCTGACCGATCCCAAAACATCCCGGGTCATCTATAAAACCGACACCACGGAATCACCCGAGGTCGACGTGAATTCAATCGGGAAGGCGGCCTACACAGTGGTGAAAAACCTGATGGCGGAGATCAAAATCGCGAAGGGCGCGCGCTGATTTAACGGCAGCGTGATTACGACCTGCGCGCGCGCAATCCCGCGAGCACGCGCTCGTGGATGTTGTCGAACGCGCCGTTCGACATTACCAGGACCACATCCCCGCACCTAAGTTCCCCGAGAAGTGTTTTGAGAATCTCCTCCGCCGACGCGGGCGCGCGGGCCTTCCCTCCGCGGGCGCGGATGTCCGCGGCGAGCCGCTCCGGGGAAAAACGCTGTCCAGGCTCTATCTGCTCGGCGTGGTAGACGCCGGCCACGATCACCTCCGCGGCGCCGAGAAACGCCTCCGGGTACTGCTCCTGGAAGAAACTCCTGCGGCTCGAATTGGTGCGCGGCTCCCAGACCGCCCAGAGCCGCCTCCCCGGATAGCGCCCCCTGATCGCCGCGATCGTCTCGCGGACCTCGGTGGGGTGGTGCGCGAAGTCATCGATCACCGCGATCCCGTCCACGATCCCCCGCACCTCCTGCCTGCGCTTGACCCCCCCGTAGCCGGTGATGCCGTCGAGGATGCGATCAGGGTCAACACCCAGCGCCCGCGCCGCGGCGAAAGCCGCGGTGGTGTTCAGCGCGTTGTGGATCCCGGAGAGCGGCGACCGGACCGCGAATCTTTCCCCGCCCCGCACAATGAAAAAGGCAGACCCCTCGCCCTCGTCCCTGTAGTCGGTCAATCGCCACAACGCTCCCGCTCCGGTGCCATACGTCTCGACGGGAGCCTCGCGTGGCGTGGCAACGATCTCGCGGATATGCCGGTTGTCGGCGCACGCGATCAGGCGTCCGCGGGAGGGGATGAGCGCGGCGAAGCGCGCGAACTCGCGAATGCAGTCTTCGATGCCGCTGAAGATGTCCGCGTGGTCGAAATCGACGCTCGTGAGAATGCCTATCGCGGGGCGATAATGCAAAAACTTGGGAACCCTGTCGAAGAATGCCGTGTGGTACTCGTCCCCCTCCACGACAAAGTACGGCCCCTTCCCCTCGCCGCTGCTGGCGTCGAAGTTCCTCAGGATGCCGCCGACGAGGAACCCCGGCGAGAGGCCGGCGTGGTGCAAGATCCATGTCACCAGGGAGCAGGTGGTGGTCTTGCCGTGCGTCCCCGCGACGACCACGTTCGTCCTGTCCTTGAGGTACATCTCCTCGAGCGCCGCCGGGAAGGACAGGTACCTGAGATTCCTGCGCGCCACCTCGGCAACCTCAGGGTTGTCCTTCCGGACCGCGTTCCCGATGACGACCAGGTCGGTATCCGGGGGTATATGGTCCGGGCTGAACCCCTGCGCGATCG
>JAPLCY010000246.1 GCA_026391995.1 Candidatus Auribacterota bacterium | reverse complement strand
TGGAAGGGGACGACCTCGAGTTTCCCGCCCTTCATGGCGTAGCCCCCGATCCGCTCCAGGAGAATCCCCAGGAGACCCGACACCTCGCTGCCCGTGGAAACCACCACATCGCTCATTCTCTTCGCGGCCCCTTTCGGAGCGCCGAAGAGAGCGGCCGCCATGATGAAGACTATGATCGGGACAACTCCCGCCACACAACCCGATTTTACTTTACGATACATCTGGCGCTCCCTTCTCTGAAATAGGGATTAGTATACCATCCCATGCCGATAGTTATAACCCCATCATACTTCCGGCGTCGACGCACATCACGCCGTCAACCCCACCCGCTGTATCTCTCTGGCTCCATGTCCGGCTCCAGCATACGACCAGCGCGCCGTAAGGATAGGTGCTTTGTACAAATCGGCTCCAAATCCCGCCCCCGCTACCAAATTGAGGGCCCTAGATTCCTATCTAGGGCCCTTTTTCTATCATTTCAAGTCATTTTCACATTGAACGACCTGAAATTCAGTGAACGAGTGCCCACACATCAACCCACATACTTTGGGCCTTGTCTGGTCCTCCTGATTTTGCCAGTAGGGAACGCTTCTTGAGATAGGTTTTTTGAATCAGATAACCCTTAAATATACGATGCGCAACGGTTATACCTACTCTATCTAACTACTATGTCAATGGTATGATAACGAACTACGTATCTCGATCCACGGTACTTAGGGGAATCTATATTTGATGTAAGTTATTCTGTTAGATATAATCTCCATTGCTATCCCAAATAATCAAAGGAGGTTTGCCATGCGTATATGTCGGATACGCGGATTCTGGCTCGCGTTCACCACACTGTTGTGTCCGGTAGCGGTCTTCCTCACCCCTCCTCCATCGAGTTGGGCCGCGGGCCAAGCCGCGTCGGTCGAACCGCCACCCGTACGCAAGGTCGTGCTCTATAAACACGGCATGGGCTATATCGAACGCCAGGGGAAAGTGACCGGCGACGTGGCGCTCGTCCTTGCCTTTCGTGCCGAACAGATGAAAGACCTGCTGACCAGCTTTTTCGCGGTGGACCTGAACGGCGGGAAGATTACCTCCATCCAATACGAAACCAGGGACCCGCTCTCCAAGCAGCTTCAGGACATTCCCATCAACGTTCCAGAGGAGGCGGCGCTCAGCAAGTTCCTCGCCCAACTGAAAGGCGCGCGGCTGACTGCGAAGACCGCGGACGGAACCGTCGCTGGCCGGATACTCGGGGTCGAGCCGGTCACCGATATCATCAACAACCAGAGTGTCCAGCGCAGTTTCCTCCTGGTGCTGCTTACTGACGCCGGTCCGATCCGTGCGCTGAACCTATCCTCCGTCGCCGAATTCTCCCTTGTCGACGAGACGCTCCAACGCGACCTGAACCGCCTCCTCGATATCTCACTCGACAGCAAGTGCACCAATCGCAGGAAACTTTTTCTCACCGCAGCGGGAAAGGGCCAGCGCGAGATCAAGATCGGCTACCTGATCGAGATGCCCATCTGGAAATGCAGCTATCGCGTGATCTTCGACGAGAAGAAAAGGGACGCCTCCCCGCTATTTCAAGGCTGGGCACTGGCCGAGAACACTACCGAAGACGATTGGCGCAACGTGGACATTTCTTTCGTGGCAGGCAATCCTCTGTCCTACGTAATGGACCTTTATTCGCCGTTCTACCTCCGACGTTCGCAAGTGCCGATCCCCGGCTTGGAGCATCTTGACGTGATATGGGGCGCCATGACGGAGCCGACTGTGGCGGGGGGCAATGATTTTGCCATGCCAGAACTGCGAAAGGAGGACGAAGCACTCGTTACGTCTAAGCACTTGAACAAGAAGGCGAAAAAGATGAAGGTGGCTGAGGAGGCGGCCGTCCCCGGGGCCAGGGGAGACCGTGAAGAGCTCGGCGCTGCGGCAAAGCCCATGGCCGATTTGCTGGCCAGCAGCGTCTCCTCGGTGGCCAAAGGAATGGAGGTCGGCGAACTGTTCAGCTATGAGGGGCAGGAAAAGGTGAATATCCTGCGCGGCCAGGCGGCCATGGTGCCCATCCTTTCGCAGACGCTCAAGGGCCGCCGGCTGCTCTACTACAAAGCCGCTTTCTCGCCGAAGGTCGCAAACGCCTACGTTCTCCGCAACGATACCGAACTGACGCTGGAGGCCGGCGCGGTGACCTTCTTCGAAGGCGACACCTCGCTGGGCGAAGGTATCCTGGCGCATACGCTGCCCCCCGGCAGTCAGGAAGTCATCCCCTACGCACTTGACGCTGCGACTGACGTGATGCCACAGGTACGCTCCGACCGGCAGCCGTACTTTAAGGGCAAGTTGGTGGACGGCATCCTCACCCTCACCTGTGTCGAGGCGCTGACCAACACCTGGAAAGTCACGAACCGCGGCAAAAAGCCGGCCACGTTGTGGCTTGATCAGCCGAAGAACACAGCATACCGCTTGAGCAAGCCAGAAAAGCCACTCAATGAGGTCGAGAACCATTACCGCTTTGAGCTGTCCTTGAAGCCGGGCGAGACAAGCGATTTTGTCGTGGAGGAGACGCGCGACGTCCGGGAAAGTGTTAGATTAGCCAACTGCGACCTGGAGCAGATCCGTTTCTACATGTCTCAGCGATATCTCTCGCCCGGCGCACAGACATTCTTAAAAGACCTCAGCAAAATAATGGCTCAGTACGCTTCGCTCCAGCGGCAAATCAACGAATGGGACCAGCAGGTGAAACGGCTGAGGGAAGAGGAGAGTCGGCTGCGCAGCAACGTGGGCTCGTTGAACGAGAACCGGCCGAAGGAACGGGAGCTGCGCGCGAAGTGGGTAGACGAGCTGGCCGCGGCCTCAGACCAGCTGGCCGATCTTCGCGGCAAGCTCGACGACGCCGGCGCCAAGCTCCGCCAGCTCGAAGAGGACATCGCCAAGAAGGTGCGGGAGTACAGTGACAAGGAGGAATAGTCTACAGACGTATTAGATAGTCTATCGGAGAGAGGGCGCTGTTAGATAGATTGATCTTGTGGTTCGGAGGTTAAGCCCGGATATATCTGCGGGGCTGCCTCTTTGCCAACGCGAGCGTGAGCTCCTTACCGCGCCGGCTGCGGGAAGTAACACATTTGAACGTCTCGGGGCCGATTAAAAGCCCTGAGGCAAGCGAGGTTTATTGTTACGAGGACGGCGTTATCGCCTATATCAAGTGGGTGACGCAACAATGCTTATATCGTCATACTTGGTGGCGCCGCGCCGCACACTATCTGCATGTCTCGGGCGCCCTGTTTCGCCCCCGCATACAGCCAATGCGCCGTAAGGATAGGTGCTTTGTACAAATCGGCTCCAAATCCCGCCCCCGCTACCAAATTGAGGGCCCTAGATTTCTATCTAGGGCCCTTTTTCTATAATCGAGAAAATGTAAATTCACTGTATCAGAACATTCTCAGTCAATAGACGACAGGTTGTTGCCCAAATCCCGATCAACTTGTCATTGCGATCCCTCCCGGAGGGTGGGAGAAGCAATCTCGCTTTTTATGCCATTTAGAGTGAGATTGCCGCGTCGTCCCGCGACACGGGACTCCTCGCAATGGCGAGTTTTTAATTTCTGCCCTTTAGGCAACAACCACACGAGGTTTGACCCAGATCTATTTTCGATCAAGAAGAGGCGGAGCAGCAGTATGATGGTGAGCAGGATGCAAAGAGTAAGCGTGACATTGAACGCCTTCCTGGCGATGGCATTTATGAATGGGAAAATATTACAGCAAACGCTCAACTGAGGCAATCCAAGAGACGCAAATCGCTCTCGCCTGTCCATCCTCTCCTGTGCTATAGTACAGACCATACCGTGTCATCCGGCGTAATCGATCCATATCTCTTGAAAGAAAACTCGTCATGAATCGCGACATCGCCCAACTTGCCGCATCGGAGTACGACCTCCTCATCGTAGGGGCGGGCATCTACGGCGCCTGCGCGGCGTGGGATGCGGCGCTGAGGGGACTGAGGGTCGCCCTCATCGAACGGGGCGACTTCGGGGGCGCGACCTCCCAGAACAGTCAGAAGATCATCCACGGCGGGCTCCGCTACCTCCAGAAGGCCGACTTCAAGAGGATGCGCGAATCGATACGCGAGCGGCGCACCCTCATGAAGATCGCCCCCCACTTTGTCCACCCGTTCCCCTGCGTCATGCCGACCTACGGGCATTTCACCAAGGGGCGCGAGGCGCTCGCGGTCGCGATGCTCGCAAACGACCTCATCGGATTCGACCGCAACAGGATCGACGATCCGCAGAAGCGCATTCCCCGGGGGAAGACGATCTCCCGGCAGAAGGTCCTGGAGCTCCTGCCGGGGATTCCGACAAATGGCCTGACCGGGGGGGCCGTCTGGTACGACAGTCAGACGCACAACTCCGAACGGCTTCTCCTCTCCTTCATTCTCGGGGCCTGCGGGAAGGGTGTGTGCGCGGCGAATTACGTGGAGGCGATCGGGTTCCTCACCGCGGGGAGGACGGTCACCGGCGTGAAGGCGCTGGACAGGACTACGGGGAAGAGGTTTGAAATCCGCGCCAGGGTCGTGCTCAACGCCTCGGGACCATGGACCGACATGGTCCTGAAGCTCCTCGACGCGGGCGCGGCCATGCCCCCCCTCATCCTTTCCACGGCGCTGGTCATCGTAACTCGCTCGTTCATCCGCGACTGCGGCGCGGGCCTCGCGTACCGTGGGTGCGCAGAGACGCCCGCCAATCCGGCGCTCAAAGGGTCGCGGCTCTACTTCGTCACACCCTGGCGGGATGTGTCGCTCGTAGGCACCGTGCACGCGCCGTACGGTGGTGAGCCGGATGAATACCGCGTTACCGAGCAGGAGATCCTGGCGCTCCTCGACGCGATCAACGCCGCATACCCCCTCGCGAAGCTCGGGCGTGACGATGTCCGGTGCTTCTACAGCGGCATCCTTCCCATGAAGCGCGTGAACCGGAAGACCGGCGAGGCGGTCCCGCTGAACCACTACCGCCTCGTGGACCACCGGCGTCGCCACGGGTGGGACGGGCTCATCACGCTTGTCGGGGTGAAATACACCACCGCCCGCGACGTCGCGGAGAAGGCCGTGGACCTCGCGATGCGCAAGCTCCGGATCCCCCGACGCCGAGGTACGAGCGGCGTCACCCCCGTATGCGGAGGCGACGTCGGGAAGTTCGACGAGTTCCTCGAAGATGCCGTGCGCGCAAGGCCGGCATGGATCGGAGAGGGGAGCATGCGGCATCTCGTCTATCATTATGGAGCGCGCTACCGCAACATCCTCGATCTCGCCGGGAGTGACCGCGCCCTCGCGGAGCTCCTCCCCGCTCAGCCCGTGGTCATCGGCGCGGAGATCGTCCACGCCGCGCGGGAGGAGATGGCTCTCACGCTTGCCGACGCGGTACTCCGGCGCACCGAGCTCGGCACCGCGGGCTGCCCCGCGGATGGATGCCTCCGCGCCTGCGTGGAGCTGATGGGGCGCGAGCTCGGGTGGGATTCTACCCGGAAGCAGGCTGAAATCGACTCGGTCAAGGCTCTATACGTGCCGGTAAAGGGGGAGAAGGAGTGAGGGCGTCTGAACATATGAGTGTGTGCGCGTGAGGCCATATTCCCACTGATGTGCCTCACTCCGTTGGCTTCACCCGCTGCATCTCTCTCGCTCCCTGTCTCGGCCCGGCATGGTGTGCGAACAGTGGAGATCGACTACAGCTATTTTCCAAGTAAGGAGATGCGAAAAAGGGTAGCCTCCGAGAAGGGGCGAAAAGCTTACGAGAAGCGAAAGACGATCATTGAACCATGATTTCTCAGGCAGGTGAGCTTGGTCGTTGTGCGAAGAAAGAGTGAATTACCAATGCGAACGGAACTACCAGTGTGGAAGAAGATTCTCTTCTCCAGCAGTATGTTCCTCGTATTTTTGGGGTTGCTTTACGGAGTTGCCATCGCGTACCGTGCCTTGGGACTGTATTCCTATGCAAAGGGCAACTCTCGCGGTTGGCGCAGCCCTGCTCATTGTGCAGACAAGGCATTCGGATGGCGCCCCATTCCAGGGGTACGGAGTGCACAGGTTTTCCCGATAGGGCCGGACATCCCAGTGCAATTCGACCACGATGGATTTTGTGTCCCGGTTGGCGAACCAAGACAGAAAGAAAGAACTCGACCGTTCATACTGGCATTGGGTTGCTCATTTACCTACGGCGCTGCGTGTGCCGCTGAGGACACATTTCCTCACATGGTTGCGGAATCGCTTGGCGGAACAGAGCTCAATGCAGGGGTCTGCAGTTACGGTCTGGCGCAGATGTTGTTGTTGGCGGAACGGTTGATACCGGATTACTCCCCCGACTACGTTCTTGTCCAATATTCGCCTTGGCTTGTGGATCGTGCCACAAGTCACTTCGCACCAACATACTACTCTTACGCGCCAAACCCATTCTTTGCCGACGCACCGTCTGGTCGCGTAGAGCTGCAGCCCCCCGTGTTCCTTCCATACGACATTGACTTGAGTCCATGGCGTTCTTCGGAGAGAGGGATACTTGACTTCACTTCCTTTCTGTTTCGCGCTGCGCTACCCCTCTTTGTTCATGATGATGTGAATATGCTTCAATACCGTGTTCGGTTGGCGGTGGGCCAGATTAAGAAACCCACAACGAACCGCACGGAGGTCGTTAGAACCGTCTACGGTAGAATGCAATCGCTTTGCTCAGAACACGGCGCAGCGCTATTGGTCGTCGTGTTGGGGAGCTCATCCGAAGCTGTATCAATTCCCGATGAGCTCCGCGAGTTGGGAATCCCCACGGTGGACGCTCATGCAGCATTGCTATCTTCTCTTTCAGAATCTGGGACGAACGACTACATAACCGCATACGGTCACTTCCGTGGGTCACCTCCAGTCCTCGTTGACAAGCATCCCAATCCTCGTGCACATGCTCTGATAGCCAAGGTCATCATTGATAGCATCAGTGCGGTACGTAACTCAATGCAACATAGTAGCGAGGACGCACAACAATGAATTTGGAGTGATACACAGAGATGTAACTCCAATTCATGTGGAGACGAGGGTGGTTGATTAATTTCGCATACGAGATTAATATGAGAAATTAGAGTTGGACCACGATATCTTATTGTCAGCCAGCTGGATACGTATATTTAGGCCCTTAAAAAATGGCCTTAGGTTGATTTTTGCCACCCAAAATCAAGCGTAAGAGCCTCCTTCATATTGTGACGAAGATGGCTTAAGTAGCGTCGGCACACGAGGGAGCAACCGCGGCGCATGATTAACATTGAGAAGGTACATCTCAGTCTCGGGGGACGCCCCATTCTCCGGGGGGTGGACCTTACGATCAAAGATGGTGAATGCGTTGCGGTGGTGGGGCCGAACGGCTGCGGGAAATCCACCCTCCTCAGGGCGATTACCGGCGTTGAGCACCCCGATACCGGCACTATCCGCATGCCGAAACAGACGACCGTCGGTTACCTCCCCCAGGAATCCGATATGGATGTCGGGCATTCGCTTGAGAAGGAGCTGCTCGGCGCGTTCGTCGAAGTGCAGTCGGCGACACGGGAGATGGCGTCGCTCATGGAGCAGATGGGGGAAATCGACCCGGACTCCGCCGCGCACGCCCGCATAATCCATCGATACGCGGAGTGCGCGAATCTGGTCGAGCATCAGGAAGGGTACGCCCTCGAGTCGAAGGTGGCGCGCATTGCCGCAGGGCTCGGTTTTTCCCCCGAGGATCTTTCGCGATCCTGCCGCGACTTCTCAGGCGGCTGGCGCATGCGCATTTTGCTCGCGAAGCTCCTGCTGCAAAAGCCCGATGTCATACTGCTCGATGAACCCACGAATCATCTCGATCTCGAATCGACCCTCTGGCTCGAGGAGTGGATCGAAAAATGCGGGCGCACCGTGGTACTGGTGTCCCACGAAACCGCCACCATGGACCGGCTTGCCGGCCGGATTGTCTGCCTGGCAAGCGGCAGGGCGGAGGTGTACACAGGGAATTACGCACATTATCTCACCGCCAGCCAACGCAGACGAGAAGCGCAATGGGAGGCGTATGCGCGGCAGCAGAAAGAGATCGCGGCGATAAAGTCGTTCATCAACAAATTCAGGGCAAACGCGGCCCGCGCGGCCCTCGTGCAGAGCCGGGTCAAGCAATTGGAGAAGATCAAACGGATAGAGCCGCCGTTTCACCCCACCGCGATCCACTTTACTTTTCCCAAAGCCCCGGAAAGCTATCACGACGTGCTCACCCTGCGGGATCTCGGCCATGCGTATGGCGCAAAGCGTGTGTTCTCAGGAATAAACCTCACAATCCACCGCGGCGAGAAGATCGGGCTGGTCGGGGTAAACGGGGCGGGCAAGTCCACCCTGCTACGCATTCTCGCCGGGAGAGAAACGCCCAGCGAAGGGGAATGCCTCTTGGGGCGGAAGGTCGCGAGCGTGTACTTCGCGCAGTACGACACGGAGACCCTCACGGCGGATACGACGCTCCTCGATGCAATCAGTACAATTGCACCGGCGGGTGAGGGTTCACGCGCTCGCGACGTTCTCGGCGCCTTCCTTTTCAGCGGCGATGATGTCATGAAACCGCTGAGCGCGATCTCGGGAGGGGAGAGGACTCGGTTTCGCCTCGCCCGGATCCTCTTCAGCCCGGCCAACCTCCTCCTGCTCGATGAACCCACCAACCATCTCGACATAACCTCTCGCGCGACCGTTGAGAGGGCCCTCACCGCCTACACGGGCACCATGGTCATAGTTTCGCACGACCGTGCGTTCATGGACCGCGTTACCAACAAAATTGTTGAAATAGACAATGGGGCTGTTCGCGTGTATCCGGGGAGATACTCCGATTATCTGGCATACAGGCAGCGTGTGGTTTCTGAGGAGCCGGAACAAGAGAAGGGATCTCCCCCCATGAAAGAGTCGCTGCCAAGGGAACCCTCTCCAATCGTGCATGCCCCCAGGGATCGACGCATTAACGAGAGGGAAGAAGTCAGGGCGCGGGAGCGCAGCATCCGTATAATCAAAAAGAAGATCAGTGCTGTTGAAAATAAAATAGGACGGCATGAAGCACGTCTGGTCGAGCTGGATGCAAAGATGGCCGATCCGGCGCTGGCCGCCGCATACGCCGTGCTCGAGGCGCTTGACAGGGAACGCCACAATCTTGCGCAGGAGCACCAGCGTATGATAGAGGAATGGGAAACGCTCCACCGGGAGTTCGAGGCATTGGGGGGATCAATGCAATAGGTCCGCACGGTGGCCGGAATCAGGCATGGGGAAAGCATACAGGTTCTTGTTAATCATCCTGGTTGCGATCCTGCCAAAATACAACTTATATATCGGAGCCCCTCGTAGTATAATGCCCGCTCACCTATTCGAATCCGCAGCAGGGAGAAGCCATGTACACGCTCGGTATGATCGCCCCGACGCCCTTTTTTTCCGACCGGGGCTGCCACGTGAGAATTTACGGTCAATTGAAAGCGCTCCGGAAACTGGGAAACCGGATCGTCTTCTGCACCTATCACCTCGGGAAGGATATGCCCGAGGTTGAATCCAGGCGCATCCCCTGGATTCCATGGTATACCAAGACATCCGCGGGCCCCTCCGTCCACAAGTTCTACCTGGACGCTCTCCTGTTCCTCACCTCTGCGCGGGCGTTCCGCTCCTCGCCCCCGGACATCCTCCACGCTTTTCTCCATGAGGGTGGCTTCATCGCCGACGCCTATCGCCGTTTCAAGAAGGTCCCCCTCGTCGTCGATCTCCAGGGGGGCCTCACCGACGAATTGAGGGCGCACAATTTTTTTAGCGGGAGCAAAACTCTATACCGCTTTTTCAGGTTTCTGGAGGAGGCATCCATTAAGAATGCGGACGCCGTGCTCGCATCCTCTGAAATGGTGGCGGGCATCGTGCGCGAATCCGGCATGGTCGACCCCGAGAGGGTCCATCTCGTCCCCGACGGTGTGGACACGACCCTGTTCGCGACAGGCAAGAGCAAGAAGGAGCTGCGGGAAATGTTCGGCCTCCCCGCGGGGCGTCCGATCGTCGTCTATGTCGGCCTGCTCACGCAGTATCAGGGAACGGACATCCTCCTCCGGGTGGCCGCCCGGCTGAAGGGCGCGTCGAGCGACCCGTATTTCCTCATCGTGGGATTCCCAGACGTGGAGCGTTACGAGCAACAGGCGCGGGACATGGGGATAAGCGACAGGGTCCGCTTTACGGGGAGGGTCGCCTATCGTGAGGAGGTCCCGCTCTACCTGGCGGCGTCGGACGTTGCCGTCTCGCCGAAGATCTCCAGATCCGAGGCGAACCTGAAGCTCCTCGACTACATGGCCGCGGGGCTGCCGACGGTGGTCTTTGACAGCCGGGTCAACCGGGATTGTCTCGGCGAGGACGGGGTGTACGCCGATTTCGGCGATGAAAAATCCTTCGCCGCGAAACTCGGCGAGGTCCTCAATGACACGAGAGGATCAAGGGAACTCGGACAGCGGCTCAGGAATCGTGCCGGGGAGAAGTTTTCATGGGACGCCATCGCGGAAAAGATAATGAAAATATACACGCACGTTTTACAGGCCACCACAGGAGTGCTCCTGTCTCATGCCTTTCTCGACCTTTTGGCCGAGGTCACCATTCTGCCGGAGATTGTGTAAGCCGTCCCGAGGTTCCTTGATCCCTGCGGTTCTATTCGACCACTTTTAAATCGGCGGGGTCGGTCACAATAATCCGGAGATATTGATCGGCGTCTTCCCTTTTAATAACTCCCGTGGCGACAATTTTCTTGCCCTTGTAATACGAGTCAGCATCAGGACGGAATTTGCCGAGATCGGATGCAAGAATCTTTACGGACAAGTAGGTGCTGTAATCCTTATCGAAATTCAGATAGAGATTCCCGCTACGCCTGGAAACATTCGTATCCACGACTGTTCCTTCTACGCTCTTGTCCCGATCAACGTAATCGCCGGCATCTTTAAAGGATAGCACTTCTGTCGCTGCTTTGGTTTTGGCGGAAGATTCCGGGGGTGCGGACCCCGCTCCTTTGACATTCCACTTCCCGCCACAATAGGGACACCATCCGCTCGTTAGCTCGCTGGAAACCCTGTAGGTATTCTTGCATTTGTGGCACTCGAATAATTTGTAACTCTCAACAGAATATACAGGTACCTCGATCGGCTTCTGCGCCACTGCCTTTTCGGGGGTCTCCTCCTTCGCTGATTTCGACGCGCCAGCCGTAATCATATCCTTGAACTTTTCGAAGGTTTTACCCCCTAACCCTTTGAGGCTCTTGAGATCGTTGATGCTTTTATAGGGTCGTCCCTCTATTATCCTCTTCGCATACGCCGGGCCAATGCCCGGCAGATCCTCGAGTTCGCTCTGCGATGCCTTGTTGACGTCAACGAGGCAGAAGGCGGGGCTTGCACAGAGGAGCACGGCGAGAACCACCGGCGGTAAAAGGCACGCCATTCTCATAGTTCACCACCTTTTAAATAGCGGACACATTGTCACGCGTATCACCACAGCATGCATTGTAATAAAGATCTTCCCGCCGAACAAGTAGAAAATGATGGTCGGCCCCGACTATTGACAGAAAGTAAGCAGGACGATGTAATTTAGTTATCAGTCAGAGCCTGACCCTGACATAGTACGCCGGGTCAACGAGCTCCCGCAAGGTAATACTCCACCGGCGCGCGATCGTCGGTGAGGACTGGCACATCCGCCACCACCTCGTTTCCCCAGAGATGGCGCAGCATGCGGTTCATCTCTACGTCGGCGCTCTCCAGCCGGGGCTCGCGGTCCGAATTCAGTGCCACAAGGATGATGTTCTGCACTACGCGCGCGTTCTTTGGATCATCGACAGGGAACAGCATGACACGCGGGAAAACCTTCGCATAGGTCGCGCACTCCGCCCTGGTGAATCTCCCGTTCACTCCCTCGATGGAGCCGATGATGTTCACGAGCGCCACGCCCCCCTCAACCAGCATGTTTCTCATCCTGCGCACGGCCTCGACCGTCGTGAGCTGGTACGGCAGGCAGTTCGCGTCCCTGAATGCATCGATGATGATCGCGTCGTACCTGGCGCGTCTCCTGTTGAAATACGTCCTCCCATCCTCGTGGAATACCGCCAGGCGGGGGTTGTCCTGCAGATTGAAATATTTTCTGGAGATCTCCGTCAGCGTCGGATCTATCTCCACCACATCGATGCTTGCCTCGGGATATCGACGCAGGAAATCCTTGGGGTAGGAGTAGGCGGCCCCGCCGATCATGAGGGCGCGCTTTAAACGGGGGGAAAACTGCTCGGCGAGGCGGAAATATTTCATGTAGTCGAACACGAGATCATCGCCGTCGAGGTACATGGCCGACTCCTGCCCGTAAGGATCAGTCGCGAGGGCGAGGATCGGCCTCCCCGTCTCCTCGTCGGTATCACGATATATCCAGACCCGGTTATAGGGTGTATCAATGTCAAGCAGCGCCTCCTTCAGCCCGTCGCCTCGCGTGAAGTGGCCGACCGCCAGAAGGAGGAAGAGCATGACAACCCTTGTCTTCGGGCGCCGGCCGCCGAACGCCGCGAGGGAAACAAGCCCGAGAACCGCCGAGGTCAGCAGGAGTAATTTCCCGATGCCGAATGCGGGGATAAGGACGAAACCAGCGAGGAAGGTGCCGGTGATGCTCCCGATGGCGGACAGCGCGTACAGCCTCCCGACGGTCGAGCCAGAGCTGCCGACGTCACGAATCTTGAGTCTGGCCGCATACGGGGAAACCATCCCCAGGAACACATTCGCCGGCGCGAAGAGCACGAGAGAGGCGCACAGGGCGAGTGTCCCGTGGCCGCTTACCCATACGTTCAGCAAAGAGAGGAGCGTATCTTTTAGGAGCGCCGTCAAGCCGACACAGACTGCGGCTAAGAATATCATCAGGGAGAGAAGTTGCGCATACGGCCGCCGGTCGGCGAGCTTGCCGCCGCACCAGTAGCCGACGCTCAGGCTCGCCAGGATCACGCCGATGAGGTTGGTCCACACACGCAGCGACGTTCCCGCGTAGGGGGCGAGTATCCTCGAGCCAGCGAGCTCGAATATCATGACCGCGGCGCCGCAGACGAAGACCGTCAGTTCACACGCGCAGTCTAAAGGGCATCCCTTCCGCAATATATTCAGGATATGCAGCTTATTCCAGCCCGTTATGGTGTGTGCCACATTTATTTACTCTCAGTTGCCGTTTGCTCCGCGTTGAGTCTGATCCCTCCAGCAACGGCATCGCCGGCAGAAAGGATGATGGAGAGCGCAAGGCAACGGAATCTCATCGAAAGACATATTACCACAATATCAATGGCGGGGGGACAGTCATGGGGGAGCGACCTTCTTACCGCCGGCATCCCGGCGGAAGTCCTCTCCAGAATTCATCGTGTGCCGGGTGGCGTTGAAATCGTATCGTGCGATCAATTGAGTGCCACAGCATTACCATGTATAATAGCGCCGGATGGTGATATATGACCGCCGGGATTATCAAGTCTTCAGTTCCCCTTGTCATCATGGTGTCTTATTTATCCGGATGCATGCATGTGCCCGAACAGGGGAGGGGTATATCTTACGTGAATGCTGTTGCCATCGCCCGCGGGGAGTTTGCGCGCCTCGGGTATGATATGGAATCTATGGAGCTGAAATCGGTGTCAAAGCATTACGTGCCATGGAATAGCTGGTTGCCAAGAAAATCGAAGTCACAATATATTCAGGACAGGCAACAGAAACTGGAAGGCAAAAAGTATTGGGCTGTTTCCTTTGGCAAGATGGCGAAACCCGGGCATAATATCAAAGGTGGCTCTACATGTGTTTTTATTGATTCTACGACGGGAGAGATACTGACCACCTATAGGGGCAAGTAGGACAGCGCTGCTTCGTGCCGCCAGGGGTATGTATCTACTGATCTGTATCCATAACAGGAGGGGATGTTTCTTTCAGGACAAATCGCAATGAGATACGCAATGCTGGCCGTGTCGTGTGCCGTTGTTTTTGCCGCTACGCCGGCATGGGCATCGCCGGCCCTCACCTTCACCACTTCGGGTGCGGAGGTTGTCGCGGGGGACTGGTTGACAATCAGGCTCTCCCTGCCGGAGGCCGTCCCGTATGCCTGTGACTTCTATCTCGGTTACGTGGACCCGCCGGGGAAAATTGTCTCGGCAGTCCCCGCGCGCGGCGGTGTCCAATTTAGCAAGGGGTTGCGCAAATATGGCTCATTCCCAGGAGGCATCGGCGCGCCCGCCTCGCTCACGCTCGTGGACGGAACAGTCGGCGACATCTCTAGGGGAGAGTACCGTTTCATCGCGCTGCTGGCCCCCTGCCGGGGTGGGAAGGAAATCCGCGCGGATCTCGCGATCGAAGTTGGTTACCTCAAAGAGATGAACATCCCCGTCCCGATGCGCGACGGCGTTATCTTAAGGGCCAACCTGATGCGGCCCGCGCCGTGGGGGCGCCACCCGGTTCTGATCTTCCGCACCCCCTACAGCAAGGACGAGGGGGATCCGGACAACGAGCGCACCTTCAGGCACGCGGTGGACCGCGGTTACGCGATGGTGATACAGGACGTCCGCGGGCGCTACATGTCCGACGGTGACTACACCCCCTACATGAACGAGGGGCGCGACGGCTACGACACGATTGAGTGGGCGGCGATCCAGCCCTGGTCCGATGGCAATGTCGGCACCCTCGGCCTCTCCTATCCGGGCGCGGTGCAGTGGCTTGCCGCGGTCGAGAGCCCCCCACACTTGAAGGCGATGGTCCCGGCCATGTGTTTCTCCACGATCCGGCAGTGCGTCTATTTCAGCGGGGTCTTCGAGACGGCGTGGTCGAGCTGGGTGTACGTGGACATGACGCCTGACACGCGGGTGCGGTACGGCATTCCCGGGCCGACGACGGTGGATGAGGCGAAGGAGGAGTACAACCACATCGGCGTTGACACCTTCCAGGGGTGGCTCCCCCAGCTCACCCTTCCCTACCTCATGGACACGGCGCAGTATTACTACGACTGGCTCCGTCACCAGCCGTACGAGTCGTACTGGGACTGGGGGAACCTCGAGGACAAGTATGACCGGGTGCAGGCCGCCGTGCTCAACATTTCCGGCTGGTACGACGAGGCGTACGGGACACAGGGGGCGACGACCAACTATCTCGGCCTCCTCTCCGTGCGCGCGGGGCAGAAGGATCCCCGGACGAAGCTTCTGATCGGTCCCTGGATCCACGGGGTTGACGCGACCTCCTCCACGAGCTCCGGCGACAGGGAGTTCAGTCCCGCGGCGGTGATCGACTACGATGACGTAGTCCTGAGCTGGCTCGATCACTATGTGCGCGGTATTAATAATTGGGTCGTGAAGGCGAAGCCGGTGAATGTCTTTGTGATGGGGGATAACCGCTGGAGGCATGAGAATCGCTGGCCGCTCGCATCGTCCAGATCAACCGCGGTCTATCTCGCA
>JAPLCY010000244.1 GCA_026391995.1 Candidatus Auribacterota bacterium | reverse complement strand
TCAGTGTCCATAATGATCACCGCATCGCCGCTGGAGTGATCTATTCCCGCCTTTACGGCCACCTGGTGGCCAAAATTCCTTGAGAATGAAACAATTTTCACCCCCATATCCCGCCGCCTCAAATCCTTCAAAATCTCCGTGGAACGATCCGTGGATCCATCATCGACAAATATAATCTCATACTTTACGCGCATGCTTTCAAGAGTTCCCTTAAGTAAATTGAAAAACTCATTAAGGCAAGCCTCTTCGTCACGCAGCGGCGCTACAATGGAAATCAAGAGATTCATAACATCCTTTTAACTCTTTTATTAGCTTATAGTTACAACCCTTACTTACATTCTAACACAATAGGCTATCCCATGACAAACCAAAATCACTAAAAACCGAATAGCTTGGGCATTCTTTTAGCCTATTGGGGATTAGAATAGGCTAACGATGATCAGATCAAACCGAACTTCCTCGCGTTGCCGCGGTCGAGAATGACCGGGTTCAACTTGTCCCGCTTCATCCCATATGTCCGCCACTGCCAGGTGCTATAATAGCGGTAGTTCATCTCCCGTGTCCCGAACCACTCCTTAAACACAAACGGACTGTTCTCTATGTCATGGGGAAACACAGGGGGAAATGCCAAAATGAAGTCGGCCTCGCCTGCGTTTGCCGTCGCATTGGGGGGGAGTTTCCCCCGCCGCGCGAGTGCGTCCCTGATGTTCTCGTGTATGTAGTAGCGGTGCCCGGCATCCTTCGTGATGTACTCGAGGGCCCTAGCGAGGGGATAATCGTAGTCGTGAGCATGCCTGTGTATCTCGATGGCGTCCTTCATCTCTATGGCGGCGGTAACGGCCAGAGCGGAGAGGATGCACGCATAAAGAAGCCGTTTGGGGCGGCGGGGGAGGAGCGACCCCACGGATACGATGCCGCGGGCGGTGAAGATGGCAAGGAAGGGAAATAGCACCATGAGATTTCTTACGAGCATGATTTTGTATGAGGCTATGAATCCCGTGAAGAAGATGAGGTAGATGAACGTAAGAGCCATCTCCTTTTTCCGAACGCACATCCAACTCACGAGCCCCCAGAGGCAGAACACGGAGAGGGCCAGGTTGATCGCCATGACGTCCGAGAAGTGCTGCGTCGTGATGTACACGAGCATGCGCGCCAGGTGCGGGAGCCAGGGCTCCACGGTGTACCCGCCGAGACCCGAGGTGTAGTCGCACACCACGGGGGACAGGGTGCGCCAGAACTTCTCGTTCTCGATGATGATCCCCGGACATACCAGGAAGAAGGCGGCAGTCGCCGCGATGATGAGCAACAGGCAGCGCCGCAGCCCCTGCCCCCTGGTGTTGTGCGGAAGCATCAGGCAGCATGCGCACAGCGGGCAGAGGAGGAAGATGGTGGTGTATTTGGTAGCTATAGCGAGCCCCGTCAGCACTGCCGCCGCGTACAGGAGCTTCATGCTGTTTCTTCTGAGAGAGAGGAGAATGCAGGCGACGGTCGCGGTGCTCCAGAACGCCATGAGCGTGTCGGGGACCGACCAGCGCGAGTGGTAGAGGAACTCGTTCGAAAAGCTCAGGAAAAGGCAGGCGAGACAGGCTTCCCACCCACCGAAAGCCCCGGCGACGATGAGGAAAACGGCAACAATGGTGAGCTGGGAGATGACCAAACACACTGACCTTGAGATGAGCTTCATCCTGTTCTGGTTCCGCTCGTCATCCGTGTAGCGACGGAGCCTCTCCCTCCAGGTGGAGGCGTCCTCAATTCTGAACCTGACCGCTTTCGCAGCGAGATGGGACGCGATGGCGAAGTGGGATATGTTGTACGTCATGGAAGGGTAGCCGTATTCCTGGGGGAGCCACCTGTTGATCTCATATCGCAGGATGACGCACTCGTCCCAATGGTGCCCGAAATCGATGCCGATAATTCCAATGAGGACGCTCAGGCAGAATCCAAGGGCGGCAATGGCCACAGGTATGTGCCGTGAAGCAATAAGCCTATTGTTCATACCCGATAGATATTATCACAATACACGGTTGGGTTCTACTACGCCGGCTGGGTCAGGCTCTATACGGGGTAACCATCGCTGCGACAAAATACATCACAGGTCACGGTAGCTAATGAGCATAATGCCGCCTCTTCCGGGGTGGGTCATGATCTCGCTTGTCCCCTCAGGGAGGGCGGCGATGAGGCGCTCGAGACAGCGGGGGAGCATCTCACCATGGCCCTGGATTCCAAAGAAGTGGTCGGGGTGGGAGATGCCGCGCGCGGCGAGTAATCTCCGGGCGCGGCTTGCGTATGCCCGGATGACAAGCGAGGCATAGAATCTCTTGTTCAGAAGTCCCCGCGGCGAAAAGGGTGCGCATTCCCTGCTCAGGCGGATCTTGCTGATTCCATTGCTCAGTGCGGCCTCTATCGCAGGCCTGATGAATAGCGTGTGGAGGTGCTTCTCGCTGTCAATGTGGCTGACCGATATACCATCGCTAAGCGCCTTTCCGATCTGGGCGCTTAATTCCTCGGTGATCTCACGGGGATTGAGGCGGCCCCGCAGGAAGCGGCGGAGCAGGAGCGCCGTGCTTCGGAGGAAGAGGCCGTCAGGGCCGACAAGCGAAGGGATGCGTTTCGGGGGGAGGACCGGCCTGCCGCGCAGGATGTTGAGGTGCACTCCCACGCCGAGGCCGGGGTTTTCCCTGGATATGCCGACCGCCTCCGCGTAACTTGGGCCGTTGACCATGATCGTCGCGCTGGTGAGAACGCCCTCGCGGAACCCCTTGAGAATGGCCCGATTGACGCTTCCGGTCATGCCGAAATCATCCGCGTTGATGATGAGTCGCTTCACTCTACCCTCCAGGTGCTGTGTGCAGACGCACATGAC
>JAPLCY010000330.1 GCA_026391995.1 Candidatus Auribacterota bacterium | reverse complement strand
CTCGCTGTGGGCGACGTAGCTGGAGTCGGTGATCTGGACGCAGGGGATCGAGAACTCGGAGCGGGCCGGCCCGAGGCAGAAGAAGCATACATACGCCTCCTTCCCGCGCATGATGCCGTTCAATATCAGGCGGATGTCCTCCAGCGCCGGGTCCCGATCCTTGGTCTCAATGGCGCGGCCGAGCTCCATCCCGGGGGGTACCAGGATGCCGGTGTTCTTCTTGTCCCGGCCCTGGTCGGCGGGGTTGTCGAAGTGGTACGTGTGACCGGCGATGGCCAGCGGCGTTTCCTCGCCGTGCCGGACCGCCGATTCCCTGAGATGGCGAATTTCGTCAGGGGTGTCGGTGCTCAGAAAGACCCGCGCGGGATCGCAGAGCTCGAGCGTGGCGGCGATGAATTCGCGGAGCGGCGGATTGTCTATCCCCATGAGTTTCTCGGAGCCGTCGGCGCCCAGCCGGAGCTTCAAAATCTCAGTGATGTTCATTGATTCCCTTTTTTCCTTGGCTACGAGCTGCAGGCTATGGCTGTTGCTCCATGCCCGGCATGCCCGAGCCGCGAGTATAAAAAAAAACAGCGGTGTGTGCAACGCATATGTTAGAATGCTGACAAGGGACTGACGGGAGGAACTGATGAGCGAGGAGTTGATCGGAATCATTAAAGGGCTGTGTGAGAAGAGCGAGCGAAGGATTTTGCTGACGGTGGCTGACGGACTCGGGGGGCTCCCAATGGAGCCGGGCGGCCCCACGGAATTGGAGGCGGCGAAAACTCCGAATCTGGACCGTCTCGCCCCCGTGTCCGACCTCGGCTTGCTGGAGCCCGTCGGCCCGGGGATCACGCCGGGAAGCGGTCCCGCCCACCTGGCCCTCTTCGGATATGACCCGGTCAAATACAACATTGGCCGCGGCGTCCTCGAGGGGCTTGGCATCGACTTCCCTCTCACGGGGCGCGATGTGGCCGCGCGTTTCAATTTTGCCACGGTGGACGGCAGCGGCATGCTCGTCGACCGCCGCGCGGGGCGCCTGAGCACGGAGGAGAACCGCCGCCTGGTGAGGAAGCTGCGCGACGGGATACGCGTGGGGAAGGGCCTCGAGGTGTTCATCGAAACGGTGAAGGAGCACCGCGGCCTCCTGGTCGTCAGGGGGGAGGGCCTGCAGGGGGATATCCACGACACCGATCCGCAGGAGCTTGGCGTCCCCGCGCTTCCCGCACAGGCGACCAATCCCCGCGCGGAGAAGACCGCCGCCATCGTGAACGATCTCATCGCCCAGGCGGCCGCCATCCTCAAAGGGGAGCCGAAGGGAAACATGATCCTGCTGCGCGGGTTCGCGCGGCACGAGCCGCTCCCGACGATGGGGGAGCGGTACGGCGTCCGCGCATGCGCGGTGGCGCAATACCCGATGTACCGGGGGCTGGCGCGTCTCGTCGGCATGACGGTTGCCCCGCATACCGCGAGCACCGCGGAGGATCTGAAGGAGCTCGGGGCGCATTTCCCGTCGTTCGACTTTTTCTATCTGCACTTCAAGAAGACCGACAGCCGCGGCGAGGACGGCGACTTCCCCGCCAAGGTCGGGGCGATCGAGGAGCTCGATCGTATGATCCCGGAGCTGCTCGCCCTCAAGCCCGATGTCTTTGCCCTGACCGCGGACCACTCGACGCCGTGCGTGCTCGCGATGCACAGCTG
Source organism: Candidatus Auribacterota bacterium (assembly GCA_026391995.1). Taxonomy (GTDB): domain Bacteria; phylum Auribacterota; class Tritonobacteria; order UBA1439; family UBA1439; genus JAPLCW01. The sequence goes on along the minus strand of JAPLCY010000330.1, from coordinate 7,920 downwards.
GCATCCGGTGCCGCTGCTGCTCCATTCCCCGTACTGCCGCCCCACGGGCGCGAAGCGCTTCACCGAACGGAACTGCGCCGGAGGATCGCTGGGGTTGCGGCCCTCCACGGACCTGATGCCGATCCTTCTCGCGCACGCGAGGAAGCTGATCAAGTTCGGGGCGTGATCAGGGATGACCCGATCGTAGCGGAGACTTAAGTCTCCGCTACGGCAACATATTCGAGTACCGTATATTACGGAAATATCCAGCGCAAGATATGTCGAGGTTATCCACAGGGCAAAATAATGAACGACCTGTCTTCAATGACCGTCACGCAGATCAGAGAGCGCTATCTCGACAGGGATGGATTCATTCCCGTTGTGGAGATCGTGCTTTTGGAAGCCGACCCGCGGGCCGGGGTCAGGCAGCTCGCCGTGTCCATGAAGAAACACGCAGAAGCGCGCGAGGCGGAGCGGCGGCGGATAGAGGGGATGCTCTCCCGCGAGCGGGCGTTATGGGAGGGGGGGGTGAGCTACATCGCCGGCGTGGACGAGGTCGGCGTCGGCCCCTTCGCCGGCCCGGTGGTCGCGGCCGCGGTGGTCTTCCCGCCCGGCGCGTTCATCGAGGGCGTGCGCGATTCCAAGCAGCTTACCCACGAGCGGCGCGTAGTGCTGGACGGGGAGATAAGGAAGATCGCCCTTGCGGTCGGCGTCGGCGCAGTGGATGTGGAAGAGATCGACCGCGTGAATATCCTTCAGGCAAACCTGGCGGCGATGCGATGCGCCCTCCTCAACCTGCGCATGAAGGTGCAGCACGTGCTCGTGGACGGCCGCCCGATCCCCGGCATCGGAATCCCGCAGGAGGCGATCCCGGGGGGAGACGCCATGGTTTTTTCGATAGCGGCGGCGTCGATCGTGGCAAAGGTGCACCGTGACGCGATCATGGTGGAGTACGACTCACTCTATCCCCGGTACGGCTTTGCCCGCCACAAGGGATATGGCACGACCGAGCATCTGCGCGCCCTGGAGCAACACGGCCCGTGCGCGATACACCGGCGTTCATTCGACTGGAGGAGCGCGATCCGCTCCTTGTGAGATTGTAGCGTACACACACTGTGGCGCGCCTGGTTCCCCGGGCCGGCTTGATTTTTTAAGCGTACACCGGTTCCGGTTTCAAATCATATGCCGTACAGATATCTCGATCACATTGGTGATGCCGCCATCGAGGCGACGGGGAACACGCTCGAAGAGGCGTTCTCGGAAGCGGCCCGGGCGATGTGTGCCCTGATGGCGCCGGGCGCGGCGATTGAGCCGAACGCGCGGGTTAAGATTTCAGTCCGTGCCGCCACGCGCGGGGATTTGCTCATAGCGTTTCTCAACGAGTTGCTCGCCCAGCAGGGGCTCCGGGGATTGATCTTCACCGGCTGCCGGGTGAAGAAAATCGAGCGGGATTCATCCGGCGGCCATCTGTTGCGCGGCGAGGCGGAGGGCGTTGCGCCCGGATCCGTGCAGGGGAGGATGGGGCCGGAGGTGAAGGCCGCCTCTTACGCGGGGCTGAAGGTCGAGGAGCGGGCGGGAGGGTGTACCATCAGGTGCGTTCTTGATATGTAGGTAGCGTCAAAAGTTCCATGAAAGAGCTGAACGCAACCACACCTGCCTGCCGGCAGGCAGGGATTGCACATATAGTTGTGAAGATTTTTCTGGGCGCGTAATGGCCGAACCTGTTGAGCTGAAAAAAATTTCCGACTATCTCTGGGAAATCCCCAAGAGCGGGGAGATGCGCGTGCCGGGGAGGATCTACGGAGACCAGGGGATCATCGACCAGCTCGTGGCGGACCTCTCGCGGGACTGGAGCGCGCTGCGCCAGGTGAAAAACGTCGCCTGCCTGCCGGGCCTTCAGAAGTACGCGCTCGCCATGGCGGACATTCATCCCGGCTACGGGTTCCCCATCGGCGGGGTGGGGGCGTTCGATGAGGAGGAGGGGATCGTCACCTTCGCCGGCGTCGGATACGACTGCAATTGCGGCGTGCGGACCATCGTGCTGCCGCTCTCTCGCGCGGAGGTGGAGGCGAAAAAAGCGGAGCTCGCCGAGGCGCTCTACCGCGGCGTGCCGGCGGGTCTCGGTTCGCACGGCGATTTTCGCCTGACGATGCGGGAGATAGACGATTGTCTCCGGGGCGGCGCGCGCTTTGCCGTGAGCCGCGGCTATGGCACCGAAGGCGACCTCGAGTATATCGAGGAGGGGGGGTGCATCGCCGGCGCGAGGCCGGAGGCGGTGAGCGACAGGGCGAAGGAGCGCCAGTTCACACAGGTCGGGTCGCTCGGTTCAGGCAACCATTATCTCGAGGTGCAGTATGTGGATGAAATCTACGATGCGCCCGCGGCGCGCGCCTACGGCCTCGAGAAGGATTCCGCCGTGATCTCGATCCACACCGGAAGCCGCGCGCTCGGGCACCAGGTTGGCACCGACTACATCGTGACGCTGAAACAGGCGAGCGAGAAGTACAAGCTCCCGATCCGCGACCGTGAGCTCGTCGGCGCCCCGATCCGGAGCCCCGAGGGTCAGCGGTATATCGGCGCCGTCTTCGCGGGGATCAATTGCGCCTTTGCCAACCGCCAGGCGATCGGCCATCTCGCCCGCGGCTGTGTCGCGGGGGTGTTTGGCATGAGGGAAGACCGGATGCGCCTCCTCTATGACGTGGGGCACAACACGGCCAAGTTCGAGCGGCATCGCGTGAACGGCCGCGAGAAGCTCCTCCTCATCCACCGTAAGGGCGCGACGCGCGCCTTTGCCGCCGGGAGCCGGGGGATCCCCGCCGCGTACAGCGATGTCGGCCAGCCGGTGCTTGTCGGTGGCACGATGGGCACCTGTTCGTTCATCCTTACCGGGACCGCGCGCGGCATGGAGGAGACATTCGGGAGCACGGTCCATGGCGCGGGCAGGCTCAAGTCAAGGACACAGGCGATCAGGGAGTTCCGCGGGGAGAGGGTCATCGGCGAGCTCAGGTCGCGCGGCATCGTGGTGCGCGCGCACAGCATATCCGGCGCCGCGGAGGAGGCCCCCGGCGCGTACAAGGACGTCGAGGAGGTCGTGCAGGTCATGGAGGGGGCGGGTCTGAATAAAAAGGTTGCCCGCCTCCGGCCAATGATCTGTGTGAAGGGATAATAGTGTTTAGCTGCGGATAAGGGTAATTGTATTAGCCGCGGATTGACGCGGATCGCCGCGGATAAACTTATAATAGTTTACGGAGTCACCCTTGCATGGATAGAGACACTCTTAAACATGCGGAAATTACCAAGGCGATTCTAAGAAGCTTCTATGAAGTATATAATGAACTGGGCCCTGGGTTTCTTGAATCTGTTTATGAAAATGCCCTCTCTATTGTTCTGAGGGGATACATGCTAACTGTCGAAAGACAAAAAGATATCTCTGTTTATTTCCGAGGAGCTGTAGTAGGAGAGTTTACACCAGATTTAATAGTGAATAGTAAAGTGATTGTTGAAATTAAAGCAGTTGAAAATCTAGTTCCGGCACATGAAGCACAACTAATTAATTATTTGAGAGCCACAAGAATAGAAGTGGGCATTTTACTGAATTTTGGTAAAAAGCCTGAATTCGAGAGGTTGGCTTATGATAATAAGCGAAAGAGGGGTGCCGATGTAGACTGGGGGCAACATAAACGCGTATGAAGATTCAAGTCCGATGCGTTATAACAATCCGCGTTTATCCGCGACGATCCGCGGCTGTAGTTGTTGAGCAGTAAAGTTGATTTTTTGTTCAGACAATAAGAACATTCGCGAAGATTTAAGTCCAAGCCTCTATAACAATCTGCGGCAGGAGGGAATATCATTGAAGGAAGCGCTACTGTGGAAAAAGGCTGATAAAGACGCGGTTGACTGTTTCCTCTGCGAATTCCGCTGCCGCATCGCCGACGGAAAACGGGGCCTCTGCTGCGTGCGGGAAAATAGGGGCGGCACGCTCTACACGCTCGTCTACGAAAAAGCCATCTCCACGGCGGTCGATCCGATCGAGAAAAAGCCGTTTTTTCATTTCCTTCCCGGCAGCACCTCGCTCTCCGTCGCGACCGTCGGCTGCAACTTCCGGTGCCTGCACTGCCAGAACTACACCATCGCCCATCTCCCGCGCGACCACGCCGGCCTCATCGAAGGGGAGGATCTCCCCTGCGGTCAACTCGTCGCGCTCGCCCGCGAGCACCGCTGCCCGAGCATCTCCTACACCTATACCGAGCCGACCGTGTTTTTCGAGTACGCCCGTGACACGGCGGTGCTGGCGAAACGCACGGGGATCCGCAACAACTTCGTCACGAACGGCTACATGACCGTCGAGGCGCTCGAGGCGATGAGGCCGTGGCTCGACGCGGCGAACGTGGACCTGAAGGGTTTCGATGAGGAACGCCACCGGAAGCGGACGGGGGGGGGCCTGGAGCCGGTGAAGCGGAATATCAAACTGATGCGCGAGATGGGGATCTGGGTCGAGGTGACGACGCTTGTCATCCCCACCGAGAACGACTCGAGCGAAGAGCTCCGCGCCATCGCGGAGCACCTTGTCTCCGTGGACCCCGGCGTGCCGTGGCACGTGAGCGCGTTTCATCCGGCCTACCGCATGACGAACCTGCCCCCCACGCCGCGCGCCACCATCGAACGCGCGGTGAAAATCGGCAGGGCCGCCGGCCTGCGCTACGTCTATGGAGGCAACATCCCCGGCGCGGAGAGCGAGCACACGCGCTGCCACCAGTGCGGCGCGATGCTTATCACGCGCTGCGGGTTCCAGGTGCGCGAGAACATTCTCCGCAACGGCAAATGCCCCTCCTGTGCTGCCGTGATTGACGGCGTGTTCGAATAGCTGTCCGTCCGATGCCGTGCCCGGTGTAGCTTGATCCACTTGTCGCATGGTAAATCCCTGCGCCTGGACCGGGTGGGTTCGTGACGCCGAGCTCATCCGGCCGGCCATTTTTGGATTTAGGGCTTGTGTGGAAGTGTGCAGCGTGAGGTTTTGTTTTTAGCAGGGATACGGTTTTAAATACCGCGTGATTTGTCGAAGGGCGAAGCGATGGTCCTGGTCGGTGAGTCCGGCCACGCAATCCGCGGGCACCTCGATACGGAAGCCGCGCATGCACGCCTCCATGGCGGTGTAGAGGATGCAGATTTCAGTCGCCACCCCCGTGAGGATGAGTTTTCTGGTGCCCAGCTTTTTGAGGACTTTTTCGAGCTTGGTACGGTAGAAGGCTGAGTAGGTGTTCTTGTCCACGATGTAGTCGCGGCTGCGGGGTTTTAATTCAGAGACGATCTCCGAGCCCTGCGAGCCGTTGACGGCGTGCTTCGGCCAGGTGCCGAAATCGGGGTCGTCTTTGCGGTGTTTGTCACAGATGTAGATGACGGGGATACCCTCCCGCTCGGCGCGGACGATCCGCTTCTTGATGTGGCCGATGATCTGGCGTGCGCGCGAAACCTCAAGGGGTGCCCCCTTGAGGACAAAGTCATTGATCATGTCAATGACGAGGAGCGCGGTGCTGCTCTTGATTCTCTTTGCCATCTCCAACCCTGATGTTCACCATTATGATAAGTGGAAATGATACATGAGGCAAGGATAAAAGCAGTGAAGAGGTAATGCCTCAGAAGGTGTGAAAAAAAGAAACAGCCGCTCGCGGCGCGCGCTATAGCCCCCGCTGCAGCGCACACTGTAGCGCCGCACACTAAAGTGTGCGCTACAGTGTGCGTCCTTATCAACTATACCGATCAGGACATGCGGGAAGGGAGATCCCTATTTTTAACCATGATACGTAGTTCATTTCCCCGGATTCTTTTCGATGCAGGTGAGGACCTGGCCGCCCTTGAAGATATAGATATCGCCTGTTGACTGCGACACCGTGATGGCAATGGCGTTGGTGGCGGCGGTGATCGCCGCGGCGCTGTAGTGTCTGGCGCCCAGCCCCTGGGGGAGGGCGGCGGGCACCATCTGGGCTGATATATACACGCCGGCGGTTTCAACCACGCCGTTTTCCCTTATGATGAACGCCCCGTCGATCTGTGCCAACTCCTTGATCGTTTCCTGCACCCCGGGGTTGAGAATCTGCCGGCTCTCCTCGGAATGCCCCTTGAACGGGTTGATGATCATCTGCTCGACGTGCTTGAGCACCTCGCGGGTGTCGCCCAGGACAAGCGTGGTGCCGACCGGATGCCCCTCCCGCCCCTCGTTCGCGATGCCGATGGCGATCCGGATCACCTGATCGAACACGGTGTGGTCGACATCATTGGTGAAGTCGAGCATCTCGGGGGACGCGAGGAGGGAAAACTCCTGCCCGACGTCGATGACGGCGATCGCGTCGAGCGCCTCCTGCCCCTGGCCGCCGGTGAGAAAGACGATTCTGTCTTTCGGTTTGATGACCTTGCCCGAGACCGCCATGATGACGCTCACGGTAATCTGGCCGAACCTGGAGAGCGGGGTGCCGGGGAGCTGGAGCGCGTTGCCGAAGATGTGATTGCCGGCGACGACGGTCTCGGGGTTGGCCGAGACCAGCACGATCTTGAAATTGCGCTCCTTGCCGCGGAGCATGTCAAACTTGATCGGGACATCCCCGAAGACAAAGAGCGCCTTCGCGCCGACCTTTTTCGCGATGGTGATCGCCGAGCGCACCAGCGCCGCCGTCACCGTTGCCGGCTTGACCTTTTTTCCCTCGCGTATCACCCGTTTTGTCATGGATGGTTACCTCCGTTGCGATTGTCGGTGTAATGAAGGGACCGCCTCAATATTTCAATCCCGCCGTTTTCGCGAACTCCTCGAACGCCTTTCGCTCGTGGGCCCCGAGGTTATGCGGTGTTGCAACCTTGAGCTTGCAGAACATGTCGCCGCGTTGACCCCCCCGGCTCCGGACCCCGCCCCCCTTGAGACGGAGCGACATCCCGGTCTGAACGCCGGGCGGGATCTTGATGACCGCCATGCCGTCGAGCGTCCGCACGCGCATCTTGGAGCCGAGGACCGCCTGGGCTATATTAATGGGGATTTCGCAGTAGAGATTCTGTCCCTTGCGATTGAAGAAGCGGTGGCTGCCGAGCCGGACGATCAGGATCAGGTCTCCGGGCGGGCCGCCGCTGCTCCCCGGTTCGCCCTGCCCGGAGATGCGTATCTTAGACCCGCTGTCGACGCCCGGCGGGATGCGCACCGAAATCCGCTTGTGGCGCTGCACGGTCCCGTTGCCGCCGCATGCCGGACACGGCTGCTGAACGATCTGTCCCCTCCCGTAGCAGCGGGGGCAGGGGCGGCTGAAGGCGAATCCCCCCTGGGCGATCGACACGGTCCCCGCGCCGCCGCATTCGGGACACTGGGACACCCTGGAGCCGGGGCTGGCGCCCGTGCCTCCGCAGGAGTGACACGGCTCCTCGCGCGGTACGCTGATCGTGCGGTGCCCCCCCTTGATCGCCTCGTCGAACGGCACCTCGATCTCGTAGGTGAGATCCTCGCCTTGTCGCGGGCCGTACCGCTCGCGCCGGACCCGGCTCCCCTTGTCGTAGAATGAGCGAAAGAGGTCGCCGAGGTCGCCGAAGCCGCCGAGATCGTCGGATGAAAATCCCTTGCCGCCCCCTTGTTGGAATCCCCTGAAGCCCCCTTCGCCGAAATTGAACGAGTGGGCCGCGTCCTTCATCCGGTCGTACTGTTTCCGCTTGGCCGGATCGGAGAGGGCATCGTACGCCTGGGAGATTTCCTTGAACTTTTCCTCGGCGACCTTGTTTCCCGGATTGGCGTCGGGGTGGTATTTCTTGGCGAGCTTGCGGTACGTGCGCTTGATTTCGTCCGCGCTCGCGCCCTTCTTGACGCCCAGGATATCGTAGTAGTCCCGTTGTGCCATGGTGTATTGCCCGCCGCTGCTCCCGGGCAATAATAACACAGACGTGCGGCTGTTCCAAAGTAACTTTTGCTGTTTG
>JAPLCY010000318.1 GCA_026391995.1 Candidatus Auribacterota bacterium | reverse complement strand
AACCAACTGTGACCGTGCCCCCTGGCGAGATATCTGTTCCCACAGGGCTTAGGGCTGTAGCGGGAGCCGACAATATCAGGCTGACGTGGAACCCGAACCCTGAATCGTTCCTCAAAGGCTATAACCTTTACAGGGACATAGTGAACAGCGGCGCGTTTACGTACAAAGTGAACGGTGAAGAGATACAGGACACCGGATTCGTAGACAATGGCCTGGCGCTGGGACAGATATATTATTACAGACTCACCGCCGTTGATACTTCGGGCCGCGAGAGTCCGAAGAGCGCGATGGTCTGGGCCACCGTCGGGAATATCAGGATCTGGATGCCGGATTACCGTGACAAGGCCGGGGACGAGGTGCAGTTGCGAGTGAATGTGCCGAACGCGCGTGGAATTTCGGGTGCGATGGACATATCCGTGACGTATGACTCGGGTGTTCTTGAGTACATCGGCGTGGAACGGACTGCCATCACGGAAGATCTCACGGTGTATGACAATACGGCGCCAGGGCCGGGCCCGGGACAGCGGACGGTGCTACTCAGCTCGATGAGGCCGAGTTCCGATTACAAGCTGACGGGGGAAGGGCACCTGTTCCACCTGAAGTTCAGAGTTGCGGTGGGAGCGGTTCCCGGCCACGTGTCAACGCACTCATTTACCTCAGTGTTTATGAATGATGTACATGGAGCGGCACTCAGTGTTGATTACAGCGATACGGCGACGTTCACCGTTGCGTCCGACTATATCCTCGGCGACCTGAATGGGGATGGGATTGTCAAGAGCATTGATGCCGATATCGCAATGAAGATATCTACGAGGGAGATAAGTGCCACAACTTTCCAGGAAAATGCGGGCGATGTGAACGGCGATGGGGCAATCGACTCGGCCGACGCGGTGTTGATCATGAGGCTTGCGGTGGGGCTGCCCATCAATCCGTCAGTGGCTTCCAGCGGCGGCCTCGTCCCCGCGGACGGATACGTGCTGACGTTGCCCGAGTCGAGCGGCGCGCCGGGCGAAACAATCACCGTTCCTCTCGAGATCAATGACGCGTCAGAATTCAGCGGTGCGGACGTGGATCTGAACTATGATGCGTCGCTCCTCGTGCCCAAGGGGGTGAATACGACCGATCTCACGGAGAGCTGCGGGATAAGGTGGAGGATAGTGCGTGATGGGGTGGTGGGGATCACATTCGGGCAGGAGACCGGGCTGAGCGGCGGGAGCGGGAAGTTCATAGAGATTGTGTTTGAGATTGCGGCGGGGGCGCCCTCGGGCTCGGAAAGTCCGTTGAAGCTTTCCCGGGTGAAGCTGAGTGGTCAGTACGGGGACGATCTCTCGTGGTGGACGGGCGTGAGGATGGTGGATGGGGTGGTGAAGGTGGGTGGGGGAACGCCGACGCCCACGCCGCCGATCACGTTGAGGATGTGGACGGACAAGGATAGTTATGGGCCGAGAGACGCGCACGTCCTGTACTATTCGCTCAAGCCGAACATTCCGGAGCATCTCCTGAAATATGTCAAAGCGGATTGCTATCTTGCGCTGGTGGGGCCCGATGGGAAGCTCTCCTGGTATGATGGGAAACCTGGGAAGAGGAGATTCACCAGGAAGGTGGAGTCCTCTTAATCAGCAGTACTGGCTGAGCAACCTGGCCACAGCGGAGTTTGAGGTTAAACAATAGCTGTCATTTAAAGTTCTTTCAGGGTTGAGCCTTAAATATCAAGCGGCACTTTATCTGAAGAAACCCAGGCTTCGCATTGTCCCAGTCCGCAAATGTGCGGATAAGGATCTTATGCTTTAACAGACTTCCCGGTTTGGTCCCCGACCTGCCTTTCAACTGGAGTTTCTTGCGCTCCGCGCGGGGAAGGCGGTCTGCCGTGGACACGCTCATCTCGGTCAGGAGCGCTTTCACATCCTTTGTACAGTGCAGCTCGCCCCATTTCTCTAAGTTTGCGGGAGTTCCCCACCTGGAAGGGTGGGGGTGAGAGCAGGGAGCCGCGAAGCGGGTCGGGCGAAGCCCGACCCAGAAGAGACCGCGGGTGTAAGCCCGCGGAGATTCATTTTTGGTAAGAAGGGGACATTTCTATTTTGGCTGGGCATGAACACACATTCGCGATTACATAAACCCGGGTGCGTGGTATAATTCCGAAGAACTGGAGCGCTCCCTCACCCCGCCGGTGCCGGGGGCGATCAAGGGTGGAGGAGTCGGCATGGATGAGCTCAGGGTCCTTGGCAGCTTCAGGCAGATTGAGCGGGGAATCTTAAACCGCATCTGGGGCGAGGAATCACTCGGCCCCGTTTTCATGGGGGTCCGTTTCGAGCCGTGCGTGGACGTATATGAAACGGCCGAAGGGACCGTGGTGAAGATGGAAATAGCGGGGATGAAGAAGAAAGACATACAGGTGGAAATCGAGGGGGATGTACTGACGATCCGCGGCCGTCGCCGGGAGATCGCGGCCGGGCGCAAGGTCGCCTACCACCAGATGGAGATTGCCTACGGGCTTTTCGAACGGCGGATCAAACTCGCCGTGCCGGTGCGGCGCGGGGGTGTGACCGCCGCCTGCCGGGACGGCTTCCTTGAAGTCCATCTGCCTCACAGATGCCCCAGGCGGATCACATCGTAGTGGATCAGGGCCTCGACGGGAAGATATGAACACACCAGTGGAACCGCAGGACAACATGCACGAGCAGGAGGGACAGGTGGCCATCCCCCGTGAGATCGGCATCCTTCCCCTGAGGGACACCGTCATCTTCCCGTTCATGATCACGCCGCTCCTGGTCGGACGGGAGAAGTCGATACGCCTCATCAACGAAGCCCTGTCGGGGGAGAAGATCGTCGGGCTTCTCACCCAGCAGAAGACCGAGGTCGAGGATCCGCACGCCGCCGACCTCTACCGCTGCGGCACGATCTGCAAGATCCACAAAATGATCCGCTATCCGGACCAGCGGGTCAACATTATCGTCCAGGGCCTCAAGCGTTTCCGCGTGGAGCAATTCATCCACGAGGATCCGTACTTCAAGGCCGCGATCCAGCCGGTTGACGAGGCGGCCGCACATGACATGGAGACGCAGGCGCTCACCCGTAGC